>NZ_JBSFJV010000127.1:0-17275 GCF_053598235.1 Kitasatospora sp. NPDC001159 | reverse complement strand
GCTGGCCTGGATCGCCGAGGGGACGTCCTTGGCGAAGTAGGTGTCGGACTGGGCGCCGCCCGGGATGTCCTCGCACTCGGTGTCCTGCGGCAGGCACGGTCCGGGACCGTGCGGGCTGCCGTCAGAGCGCGGCGCGCAGCACCGCGGCGGTGGCGACGGCGGCGGTGACGGCCTCGTGGCCCTTGTCCTCGGCGGAGCCCGGAAGACCAGCCCGGTCGAGGGCCTGCTCCTCGTTGTCGCAGGTCAGCACGCCGAAGCCGACCGGGACGCCGGTGTCGACGCTGACCTGGGTGAGGCCGACGGTGGCCGCCTGGCAAACGTAGTCGAAGTGCGGGGTTCCGCCGCGGATCACCACGCCCAGGGCGATCACGGCGTCGTAGCCGCGGTCGGCGAGTCGCTTGGCGGCGACCGGCAACTCGAAGGTGCCGGGGACGCGCAGCACGGTCGGCTCGGCGATGCCCAGCTCCTTGAGCGCGCGGTGGGCGCCGTCCAGCAGGCCGTTCATCACCTCGTCGTGCCACTGGGCTGCGATGACCGCGACCTTGAGGTCGGCGACGCCGTCGATGGTCAGCTCGGGGGCTCCGTGGCCACTCATGTCTTCCTACTTCCTGTGGTTGGTGGGGTGCTTCAGGAGCCCAGGCCGGGCAGGTCGTGGCCCATCCGGTCGCGCTTGGTGCGCAGGTAGCGCAGGTTGTGCTCGCCGGGCGCGATCTCGACCGCCTCGCGCCCCTTGACCTTGAGGCCGTGCTCGGTGAGCGCGGTCAGCTTCTGCGGGTTGTTGGTCAGCAGGGTGAGCGAGCGGACGCCGAGGTCCACCAGCATCTGCGCCGCGATGCTGTAGTCGCGGGCATCGGCGGGCAGGCCGAGGTCCAGGTTGGCGTCGACGGTGTCGCGCCCCTGCTCCTGCAGCTCGTACGCGCGCAGCTTGTGGGCCAGGCCGATCCCCCGGCCCTCGTGGCCGCGCAGGTAGAGCACCACGCCGCGGCCGGCCTCGGCGACCCGCTGCAGCGAGGCCTCCAGCTGCGGACCGCAGTCGCAGCGCAGCGAGCCGAAGACGTCGCCGGTCAGGCACTCGGAGTGGACCCGCACCAGGACGTCCTCGCCGTCCGGCAGGTGTCCGTCGGCGCCGAGGCCGCCGGCCACCAGGGCGATGTGCTCGACGCCGTCGATGGTGCCCTTGTAGCCGACCGCGGTGAACTCGCCGTGCGCGGTGGGCAGGGCGGTGGTGGCGGCCCGGTCGACGTGCAGCTCGGTGCGGCGGCGGTAGGCGATCAGGTCCTCGATGGAGATGATCGCGAGGCCGTGCTCACGGGCGAAGGCGACCAGCTCGGGCAGCCGGGCCATGCTGCCGTCGTCGTTGACCACCTCGGCGATCGCGCCGGCCGGCGCCAGCCCGGCGAGACGGGCCAGGTCGACGGCGGCCTCGGTGTGACCGGGGCGCACCAGCACACCGCCCTCGACGGCGCGCAGCGGGAAGACGTGCCCGGGGCGGGTGAGGTCGCCGGGCTCGGTGCCGGGCGAGGAGAGCAGCCGTACCGTACGGGCGCGGTCGGCGGCGGAGATGCCGGTGTCGACCCCCTC
Organism: Kitasatospora sp. NPDC001159; assembly: GCF_053598235.1. Taxonomy (NCBI): domain Bacteria; kingdom Bacillati; phylum Actinomycetota; class Actinomycetes; order Kitasatosporales; family Streptomycetaceae; genus Kitasatospora; species Kitasatospora sp. NPDC001159. The sequence continues at coordinate 15,694 of NZ_JBSFJV010000127.1, read as the reverse complement.
CCGGGCGTCCACCGAGACGGTGTACGCGGTGCCCTTGCGGTCCTCGTTGACCTGGGTCATCGGCGGGAGCTTGAGGCGGTCAAGCTCCTCCCCGGTCATCGGGGCGCAGATCACGCCGGAGCTGTAGCGGATGGTGAAGGCCATCAGCTCGGGGGTGGCCGCGGAGGCGGCGAAGACGATGTCGCCCTCGTTCTCGCGGTCCTCGTCGTCGACCACGATCACCGCGCGGCCGAGCGCGATGTCGGCGATCGCCCGCTCGACGGGGTCGAGGACCAGCTCTTCGCCGGCGCCGCTCTCGAAGGTCTGGTTCTCGGTCATGCCGTGACTCCCTGCGGGACGTTGGTGGACGTGACTCGCGGCTCACGGGTGCTCAGCCACCAGGAGCGCAGGCCGAGCAGCACCAGGACGAAGTAGATCGAGTAGGTGAGGCCGGAGAAGGTGTAACCGCTGTTGAAGGCGAAGGGGACGCCGACCGCGTCGACGGCGATCCAGGCGAACCAGAACTCCAGCCAGCCGCGCGCCTGGGCGATCATCGCGGCGAGCGTGCCGACGAAGATGTAGGCGTCCGACCAGGGACTCCAGGACAGGCTGGGGTAGGCGGTGAACAGCGTCGCCAGGGCGACGGTGCCGACCGCGGTGCCGGCCACCAGGGCAGCCCGCTCGGGCCAGCTGGCGAACCGTACGGCGATGGTGCCGGTGTCACGGCGGCCGCGGCGCCACTGCGCCCAGCCCCAGGCGGCGGTGGCGATGACGATCAGCTGCTTGCCGATCAGGCCGGGGACGTGGCCCCCGAGGTAGGCGGTGATCAGCACGACGCCGGACAGGAGCTGCACCGGCCAGCTCCAGACCGAGCGGCGCCAGCCGAGCGCGAGGCCGCCGAACCCGAGCAGGTTGCCGATCATGTCGGCCCACTTCACGTGTTCACCGAGGACGGTGAACGCCTCTACGCTGAGCCAGCTCACTTCGACTCCCCCGTGATGTGATCGAGGTTCGGCAGGGTCGGGAGAGCGCGCGATTCGAGCAGCCGCTCCACGTACTTGGCGAGCACGTCCACCTCCAGGTTGACGCTCTCGCCGGCCGCCTTGGCCCCGAGCGTGGTCAGCGCGAGGGTGGCCGGGATGAGGCTGACCGTGAAGCTGTCGCGGGCAGCCTCCACCACGGTGAGGCTGACGCCGTCGACCGTGATCGAACCCTTCTCCACCAGGTAGCGGGAGATGGACTCCGGCAGGGAGAAGCGCAGCACCTCCCAGCGCAGGTTGCCGTCCGCGTCGCGCTCGCCGGGCTCGCGGCTCAACAGCCGCCCGGTGGCGTCGACATGACCCTGCACCAGGTGGCCGCCGAGGCGGGCGCCGAGCGCCATGGCGCGCTCCAGGTTGACCCGGGAGCCGGGCTTCAACTCGCCCAGGCTGGAACGGTGCAGCGTCTCGGCCATCACGTCGGCGCTGAACTCGCCACTCTCGGCGGCCAGTTGCTCGGGGCTGTCGACGACGGTCAGGCAGACACCGTTGACCGCGATGGAGTCGCCGTGCCGCGCGCCGGAACAGACCACCGGGCCGCGCAGGCGGATTCGCGAGGAGTCGCCGATCTCCTCGATCGACACGACCTCGCCGAGCTCTTCGATGATGCCGGTGAACACCCGGGTCTCCTCGCGCTTGGGGCGCGGACTCCGGGGCGGCAGAGGGAGATGACACGGACGGGCAACGGTGGACGAACCCGCGGGCACGACCCGTCGCCGGGGTGCCGGGGCCGCCGGGAGATCGCTCGCCCGGCCCGGGAGACACCTCTCCCGCCGCTCACCTGACCGTGGCCCGGTCGGGTTCCGATGGACCACGGGTACTGCTCTTCGTCCGCCCGCGCACGCCTCCCATCCGGACTTTAACCGTCGGTCCAGGAATTTCACCTGGTCAACCGGCCGCTGGCTGCGGACGGGTCGCGGACTGTAACCGCCGGTTCGGATTTTCACCGACCCCGGAGTGCGCTGAACGTCACTGCTGTTGACGTCATTCTGCCACGCGCGGCCGGGGCCCAGGGAGAGTCTTCGACTGTGGCCTGTTTCACGGTTGGCGCGGGGAATGCCCGGCGGGGGGCGCTGGTTCCGGGCCCTCCGGTCCGACGGCGTCGTCGAACGGCCTGGTAGCGCCGCCGTGGGACGGGGGTGAGGCTGGTTGGCGAGGACCGAACTCTCGGAGGCGAGGGCCATGACCAGGTTCATGGACGTCCACCACGGGATGAACGGGATCACGGCGGAGCAGCTCAGGGCGGCCGACGCGGCCGACCTGGCGATCGAGGGCGAGGAAGGCGCCCCGCTTCGAGCAGGCGTGGGCGGCCCCGGACTCGGGCACGGTGACTCCCTGTCCGAGGCGCCGACCAAGGAGGCGGTGCTGCGGGTCCACGACCGCACCGGACACCCGGCGGACGAGATCCACCCGGTGCCGTTGTCGGCGTAGGGCCCCGGCATTCAGCAGGTGTGGAGCCCCGGCATGCGGAGCCCCGGTATCCGAGGCCGGCGGTTCAGAGCGTGGCGGGTGCGGTGATCGGCATGAAGTGGGTGACCACCGGGGGGTGCGCGAGAAAGCACATTTCGCCCTCCGAACAGACTGGCCGGATCCGCCACATCGGCCCGGCGTACCCGCGCAGGGCCTCCTCGTCCCGCCAGCGACTCACCACGAGCACCCGGTGCCCTCCCTCGGTCACCGAGCGCAGCAGCTCGCCGCCGAGACAGCCGTCCGTACGCCCCAGCTGCGGGATCAGCTGAGAGGTCAGGTGCACGCAGAACTCCTCGAAGCGATCGGACACGACCTGCCCGGCCCAGATTCTGACGATCACGACGACCACCTCCCGCTGGCTGGAGTCCCTGGCCCCATTATCAGCAGAAAACCGCTGGTGGGGAGGGGTACCGGGGCTCTTTCGCGAAGAGCTGGGGAAGCCGGGGGGAGCGGCCGGGAAGGCGGTGCGGGACGGATCCGGTCACGGACCGCGGGCCGGGGGTGTGGCGAAGGACTCCGGCTCGGCTCCCCCGGGGTGCCGTAGATTCCCGGCATGACCACCACACCGGATGCTGCCGTTCCGTCAACCACCGCTACGGACACGCCGAACAGACTGTTCGCCGCCCTCAGCGCGGAGTCCCTCACCAACCCTGACCAGCTGCGCGAGATCTACGAGCAGCCGGGCGACCACGCGCGCCGCAAGCAGGTGGACCGGCTGCACGAGGTCGCGCAGCGGCTGATCGCGTGCTCCTCACTGGTGTTCGTCGCCAGCTCCGACGCCGCCGGGCGCTGCGACGTCTCCCCGCGCGGCGGGCCGGCCGGGCTGGTCTCGGTGCTCGACGAGCAGACCCTGGCCATACCGGACGCGACCGGGAACAAGCGCCTGGACACCCTGCACAACATCCTGGAGAACGGCCGGGTCGGGCTGCTCTTCGTCGTGCCGGGCCGGGACACCACACTGCGGGTCAACGGACGGGCCTGCGTCTCGACCGACCCGGAGCTGCTGCGGCAGCTGACGGCGGTCGGCAAGCCGCCGCGCAGTGCGATCGTGGTGGCGGTGGAGGAGGTGTACGCGCACTGCCCGAAGGCCTTCCTTCGCGGGTCGGCGTGGAAGCCGGGGAACTGGCTGGCCAAGGACGCGCAGCCGAGCTCGGCGGAGATCACGCTGTCGCACCTGCGAGACGAGTCGCTGACGATCGAGATGATCGAGCAGGCGGAGCGGGAGTCGCTGCTGCACCGGTACGAGTAGGGGCGCGTGCAGCGGTACACATGGGGAGCGCCTGGACCGGTGCGGGGCGGGCGCACCCGGTCGGCGGCCGGACGGGTGACGTCGGGCGGACCCGGGTTTGCGGGGGTGCCGAGGCCGCCGCCGGTCGCTTGAATGGGCGGATGGACTGCGTGTTCTGTGCGGTGGTGGCGGGCGAGGAGCCCGCGCACCGGGTGCTGGACGACGAGGCGGCGGTGGCCTTCCTGGACCGTCGGCCGCTGTTCCCCGGCCATGTGCTGGTCGTACCGCGTGCCCACCACCAGACCCTGGCGGACCTGCCGCCCGCCGAGGTCGGACCGTTCTTCCTGCGGGTGCAGCGGGTGGCGGCGGCCGTCGAGCGGGGGCTGGGCGCGGCGGGCAGTTTCGTGGCGGCGAACAACCGGATCAGCCAGTCGGTGCCGCATCTGCACGTCCACGTGGTGCCGCGGAATCCCAAGGACGGGCTTCGCGGGTTCTTCTGGCCGCGGGGGAAGTACCCGGACGAGGCGGTGGCGGTGGAGGTCGCGGCCCGACTGCGGGCGGCGCTCGGGGAGCCGTAGCCCGCCTCCGCCGATCCGGCGAGGAGCACGCTGCGATGTCCGTACGATGCGGAGAGTAGCAGTCCCGTCCGTACGCCTGGAGGAGCAGCGGGAGGCTGTCAAAATCAGCTTCGGGGCGGACGATTTCGCAGGTCGGGGCGGCCGGGGCTCACAGCCATGAAGGGACTCGCCAGTCTCGTACGACAGAGCGCCGACCGGCTCGCGGGCCAGCACGTCGGCACGGTGGTCGCCGGGCTGGCCGACGGCGACACGGAGATCGCGGCGCCGGGCGAACCGACCCAGGGCTGCTGTGTGCCCGGTCCGCGCACCCTGTTTGAAGTCGGTTCCGTCACCAAGGTGTTGACCGGCCTGCGGCTCCCCGGAGCTGCTGCACCCCGAGGCCGTCGGCGACCTGCCGGCGGCCTCGTCGGCCTGCCCAGCCCGGCGGCGCCCCGCTACGCCGCCGCCTACGCCGCCGCCGAGGCGATCGGTTCGAGCAGCGGGTGCGGGCGCACCAGGGCGCGGGAGACCGGGTCGTCGCGGCGGCCGCCGGTGCGGGCGGGGTTGGGGCGCATGGCGACCTCGGCCGGGGGGACGGGCCCGCCGTCGCACTTCGGGCAGGCGCCGGCGAGGTCCAGGTCGGTGCCGCAGGCGGCGTGCGCGAACAGGTGATGCGGACCGCCCTCGGTGGCATGTCGGCCGCCCCAGCGGCTCAACTGGTAGAGCGGGCCCCAGAGTTCGAGGCCGATCTCGGTGAGCAGGTAGCCGTGGCGCAGCGGCGCCTGCTGGTACGGCTCCTTGCGCAGCACCCCGGCGGCGACCAGGGCGTTCAGCCGCGCGGTGAGAACGGCGCGGGGGATGCCCAGGTGGGCGAGGAAGTCGTTGAACCGCTGCACGCCGTAGAACGCGTCGCGCACGATCAGCAGGCTCCAGCGCTCGCCGACCACCTCCAGCGCGCGGGCCAGTGCGCAGTCCTGCAGTTCGTAGTCGGTTCCCAGCGCCATGCGGGCCAGCCTAGTCCACTCCCCCAATGGGTTCAATGAACAGACCAGCAGTGGTAGCGTGCCGTCGCGACGAAGGTTCATTCACCAGACCCATTGGTCCTCGCTCGGAGGGAACATCCATGTCCCCCGCACCACTCGGTTCCACCCCCGCCCCGGCGGCCGCATCCGTCCGACCCGGCGCAACGCTGGCCGTCACTGCGGCGGCCACCGCCCTGGTCACCGTCGCCTACACCGCCCCCACCGCCTCGCTCGCCGCCACCGCCCAAGCCGCCCAGCTCGGCGCCTCCGGCCGCACCTGGATCCTCACCGGCACGCTGGTCGGCATCTCGGCGCTGCTGCTCACCGCTGGCAGCGCCGCCGACGACCACGGCCGCAAGCGGGTCTTCACCTTCGGCGTGGCGCTGTTCGCCGCCGCCGAGGCCCTGGCCGCACTCGCCCCCGGCGGCGCCGTCTACCTGGCCGCCCGAGTGCTGCTCGGCATCGCCTCGGCCGCCGTCCTGGCGCCCGCACTCGGCCTGATCAGCCACGCCCACCCACCGGGGCCGACCCGGATCCGGGCACTCGGGATCTGGGGCGCGGCAGTCGGCCTCGGCATCGCGGTCGGGCCGGTCTACGGCGCACTGGTGCAGCAGTGGGCCGGCTGGCGCGCGGTCGGCGGCGGACTCGCGGTGGTCTCGGCCACCGTGACCGCCTGCGCGGCCGCATACCTCACCGAGTCGCGCGCGGAGCAGCCGCGCGCGCTCGACCCGTACGGCGTGCTGACCCTCGCCACCGGGACGTCCCTGCTGATCGCCGGACTGGCCGAGGGCCGCAGCGGCTGGGGACGGCCCGTGGTGGTCGCGCTGCTGGCGGCCGGGGTGCTGCTGCTGGCGGCCTTCACCGTGGTCGAGGCGAAGGTCCGCGAGCCGATGCTGGACCTCGCACTCTTCCGCAGCCCCGGCTTCATCGCGGCGACGGGCGGGGCGCTGTTCACCGGGCTCTCACTGGTCGGCTTCATGAGCTACCTGCCCACCCTGCTCCAGGGCGTGCTCGGCCTGTCCGGCCTCGCGGCGGGCGGCGTGCTGGTCCTGTGGTCGGGCCTGTCGGTGGTCTCCGCCCTCCAGGCCCGTCGCCTCGCGACCCGCCTTTCGGCCACCGCGCAGGTCGCCCTCGGCCTGCTGCTCTGCGGTCTGGGCGAGACCGGACTGTACGGGCTCACGCCCGGTTCCCCCTGGCTCCGGCTGGCGCCCGGCCTGACGGTCGCGGGGATCGGCAGCGGCGTCCTCAACGCGGCCCTCGCCCGGCTGGCGGTCAGCAGCGTTCCGGCCCACCGCACGGCCATGGGCTCGGGCGCCAACAACACCTCCCGCTACCTCGGCTCGGCCCTGGGCGTGGCGGTGACGGTCGCCGTCGCCGGCTCCGCCCGCGCGAGCGGCCCGGGCCCGGAGGCGGCGGCCCGTGCCCTGGCCACGGGCACCGACCGCGCCGTCCTGGTCGCCGCAGTGCTCTGCTTCATCGGCGCGGCCCTGGCGCTCGCGGCCCGCGATGCCGAATCCCGCGCGGAGGCCGGCACCGAGCCGGAGCCGGCCGCACCGGCCCGGGAGCACGCCACCGCCCGATGATGCGGGCCGAGGATGCCGGGCCCGCCAGTCCGGGCCGACGTTGCGGCGCGGGATTCGGCAGGCCCGCCCCGGGGCCGGCTCCCGCTGCCACGGTGAGCGGCCGCGGCAGGGCCCGTGGGAAGATGGCAGGGCTGGTGGGAAGGATCTCCGGGCGGGTCTCTGGCCATGGTGAACGACGAAGGGCAGCGTCAGGGGGAGCCGCGGCAGGATGCCCTGCTGATGGTGCCGATCGCCACGGCGCTGACCGATGCCGAGGGCCGGATCCTGCACTGGAGCGACGACGCGGAGGCACTGCTCGGTTACCGTGCGGACGAGGCGGTGGGCCGGAAGGCGGCCAAGCTGCTGACCTCGGACGAGGACCGGCCCGAGGTGCTGGAGCTGTTCCGGCAGATCCTGGCGGGCCAGGGGTGGTCCGGGGTGTTCCCCGTACGGCACCGGGACGGGCACCTGGTGAACCTGGAATTCCGGACCCATCCGATCCGCGGGCCCGGCGGGGCGCCGATGGTGCTGGCGGTCGCGTCCGAGGTCACCACGCTGCACCGGCTCCAGGCGGATCTGGCCGTGTTGGACGGGTTCTTCGCCCAGTCCCCGATCGGCATGGCGGTGTTCGACACCGAGCTGCGCTTCGTCCGGCTGAACGAGGCGATGGCCAGGACGGACGGGCTGACCGCCGACGAGCACCTGGGCCACCGGCTCACCGAGGTGCTGCCGGGGATCGACGGCGCCGAGGCCGAGACGGTGATGCGCCAGGTGCTGGCGGACGGCGAGCCGGTGGTGGACTTCCGCTCGCACGGCCGCACCCCGGGGGATCCGCGGCCCGACCACGCCTGGTCCGCCTCCTACTTCCGGCTGGCGGACCGGGCCGGGCGGGTGCTCGGGGTGAGCGCGACCGTCATCGACATCACCGAGCGCTACCGCGCCGACGCCCGGGCGGCCCAGGCGCAGGAGCGGCTCGTCCTGCTGGTCGACGCGACCGCCTCGATCGGGACCACCCTCGACCTGCGGCAGACCGCCCGGGAGCTGGCCGACGCGATGGTGCCCAGGGTCGCCGACATCAGCGGGGTGTTCGCGCTGGAGGCGCTGGTGGCCGGCCGCGACGTCGAGCCGCCCGACCCGGACGCCCCGCAGCTGGTCCGCCAGCTGGCGCTGGCCACCGCCGACCCGCTGCACCCGGCCGAGGCGCTGCCGGTGGACGCGGTGTACGAGCTGTCGGCCGACTCCCCGTATGCCCGGGCGATGACCAGCGGGCGGACGGTGGTGGTGCCGTCCTGGGAGCTGCCGCCGCTGAGCGGGGGCATCAACGAGAGCCGCAGCCCGGCGTTCCTGGGCGACCGGCCGCACTCGGTGCGGATCACCCCGCTGGTGGCGCGCGGCACCACGCTCGGCATGGTGGTGTACTCGCGGCGCGGCGAGCGGGAGTCCTTCGCCGAGGCCGACATCACCCTCGGCGACGAACTGGCCTCCCGCGCGGCCGTCGCGATCGACAACGCCCGGCTGTACCTGCGCCAGCACCAGACCGTGCTGGCCCGGCAGCAGGCGCTGCGCGAGGCGAAGGCGGCACAGGAGCGGCTCGCACTGGTCAACGCGGCCTCCACCCGGATCGGCACCACGCTCGAAATCGACCGTACCGCGCAGGAGTTGGCCGAGGTGGCGACGCCCCGGCTGGCCGACACGGTGGTGGTGGAGGTGCTGGAGGAGCTGGTCCGGGGTGAGCGGGAGGCCCGCACCGCGGCGGACGGATCGGCGCTGCTGCGGCGGATCGCCTTCCACTCGGTGCGCGGCTCCACCCTGGCGCCGATCGACCGGCTCGGCGGAGTGCACCGCTTCCCGCCCGGTTCGCCGTACGCATGGAGCCTGGCCCACCGCAAGCCGGTGCTGGTGCCCCGGATGGACGCCGAGGGCATGGCCTGGTTCGCCGACGACCCGGTGCGCACCGCCGCCGTACGGGAACGGAACGTGCGCTCGTTCATGGTCGTCCCGCTGATCGCGCGCGGCAGCGCGGTCGGCGTAGCGGGCTTCTACCGCACCCTGGTGGAGCGGCCGTACGAGGACGAGGACCTGGCGTTGGCCGGGGAGTTGGCGGTGCGGGCGGCGTTGTCGATCGACAACGCGCTGCTGTTCACCCGGGAACACGACGCGGCCGCGGCGCGGCAGCGGGCGCTGGACGAGGCCTGGGCCGCCCAGCAGCGGCTGGGTCTGCTGAACGAGGCCAGCAACCGGATCGGCACCACGCTCGATCTGCACCGCACCGCCCGGGAGTTGGTGGAGGTGGTGATCCCGCGCTTCGCCGACTTCGTCACCGTGGACCTGCGCGACGCGGTGCTCAGCGGCGAGGAGCCCTGGCCGTTGCCGACGGACGGGTCGGTGCTGATGCGGGCGGTGGCGGTCGGCGAGGCGGCCGAGGGCGGCCGCATGGCGGAGGCCGCCGACCAGGTCGGCGAGACCTCGCAGTCCGCCGAGGTGTACGCGCAGAGCCTGCGCACCCGGCGTTCGATCCTGGTGTCCGAGGTGACCGAGGAGGAGCTGCGCCGGATCGTCGCCTCCCCCGACCGGGTACAGCCGGGGCTGGCCGCCGGGGTGCACTCGTACCTGATGGTGCCGCTGGTGGCGCGCGGACTGGTGCTGGGCGGAGCGGAGTTCGTCCGCACCCGCAACCCGGTGCCGTTCGGCGCGGCGGACCGCTCGCTGGCCGAGGAGCTGGCTGCCCGAACCGCGCTGGCGATCGACAACGGCAGGCTCTACCGCCGCGAGCGGGACACCGCGCTCACCCTCCAACGCAGCCTGCTGCCACAGGAGATCCACCGCACGCTCGGGCTGGAACTGGCCTACCGCTACCTGCCCAGCAGCGTGGTCAGCGAGGTCGGCGGCGACTGGTTCGACGTGGTGCCGCTGTCCGCCGGGCGGGTCGCGCTGATCGTCGGCGACGTGATGGGCCACGGCATCCGGGCCGCCGCCACCATGGGCCAACTCCGGACCGTGGCCAGGACGTTGATCACCCTGGAGCTGGACCCGGCGCGGGTGCTGTACCGGCTGGACGAGGCGACCACGGCGCTCGGCGAAGGCCAGTTCGCCACCTGCGTGTGCGTGGTGTACGACCCGGTGGACCGTCGCTGCACCGCCGCCTGCGCCGGCCACCTGCCGCCCGTGGTCGCCGACACCGAGGGCAACGCCGACCTGGTCCACCTGCCGCCCGGCGCACCGCTCGGGGTCGGCGGAGTCCCTTTCGAGAGCGTGGAGTTCTCCCTCCCCGAGGAGGCCATCCTGACGCTCTACACCGACGGCCTGGTCGAGCGCCGGGGCCGCGACCTGGACGAAGGGCTGAACCTGCTCCGCAGTACCGTCGCGGACCGGCGCCGCACGCTGGAGCAGACCTGCGACGCCGTGCTGACCCGGCTCACCGGTCGCACCGCAGAGGACGACATCGCCGTCATCATGGCGCAGGTCCGCCCGGACGGCGCGGACCGGATCGCCATCCTGCCGCTCACCGGCGACCGCGCGATGGTCGCCCACTCGCGCCGCTTCACCCGCGAGACGCTGGCCGCCTGGGGGCTCACCGCGCTCGCGTACTGGGCCGAGCTGCTCACCAGCGAGCTGATCACCAACGCCCTGGTGCACGCCGGCACCCCGACCCAACTCAGGCTGTACCGCAACCGGGTGCTCACCGTGGAGGTCGCCGACCAGGAGAACGAGACGCCCCGGATCCGCCGCGCCCGCGCCGAGGACGAGGGCGGGCGCGGCATGCACCTGGTCAACGAGCTGGCGCACCGCTGGGGCAGCCGCCGGACGGAGGACGGCAAGGTGGTCTGGTTCGAGCTGGAGCTGCCGCCGGGTTTCTCGACCGACTAGACCTGCATGGACAACGGACGGTTGTCGGAGGGACGGTGCGGTTGTTGGCCGCCCGGGCCGCGGCAGGGCTTTGCTGGTGTCACGGCGGGAGAGCCCCGACCGGACGCACCAGAGGAGCCCGCCATGCAGCAGCCCGACGCCCGTACCGTCGTCACCGACTACGTCACCCTCCTCGCCGCGGGTGAACTGGACGCCGCCATCGCCCTGTTCGCGGAGGACGCCACCTGGACCTACCCGGGCGGCCTCGCCCTGTCCCGCACCTGGCGCGGGAAGCAGGAGATCTTCGGCGAGTTCCTCGGACAGGTCGGCGCCCTGTTCGCCGCCGACGGCCTGCCGACCATCACCCTCACCCACGTCCTCGCGGACGGCCCCCAGGCGGTGGCCGCGTGGACCACCGTCGGGAAGGCCGCCAACGGCGCCGCGTACGAGAACCGCTGCCTGGGCGTGTTCACCGTGGAGAACGGGCGGATCACCGCCGTCCGCGAGTACCTGGACACCCACCACGTGGCGCAGACCCTGCTGGCCTGAGCGGTGATCCCCCGGATCGGCACCGTGATCGCCTGCCCGCCGGGGGCGCGGGCGCGGCACGGCGTCGTCCACGGGAAGACCTCCAACGGCCCGGTGACCCTGGACGCGACCACCGACCAGGACCGGCCGGCCCGGCAATCCGCAGCTCGCGCCCGTCCTGGTCGACGGTTACGCGGGGCTGGGGGACGCCAACGGAGAGATCGCCCGGCTGACCCGAACGGCCGGACGGGGAGGCCGGACGCGGTGATCATGATCTCCGGATCGTCCGCCGTCAGATCGCCGTCCACGGGGTACCGGCGCTCCTGCCGCTGATCAGCCCGGATGAATTACCGGCGGTCCCGCACTTCCACCGGTGTGTCCGGCCGACCGATCGGGTACCGGTGCTCCGTCCATCCCATCCGCCTTCCCATCCGGCCTGCACGGCCCAGACCTGGAGGTCCGCATGTCCACCGACTCCAGCCCAAGGAACTGCCCGTTCGACTTCGCCGAGGCCCTTGAGTTCGACCCGACGCTCCGGCAGCTCATGAACGACGCACCGGTCAGCCGCATCCGCCTCCCCTACGGCGAGGGGGAGGCTTGGCTCGTCACGGGGTACGACGACGTGCGCACAGTGACCACTGACCGGCGTTTCAGCCGACACGCCATCGTCGGCCGGGACTTCCCGCGCATGACTCCCGAGCCGATCGTCCAGGCCGAGGCGATCAACGTCATGGACCCGCCTGCCAGCGCCCGCCTGCGCAGCCTGGTGTCCAAGGGCTTCACACCCGACCACATCGAGCGGATGAGGGACCATACCCAGCACGTGGTGAACGGGCTGCTGGACCGCATGCGGGACCAGGGTCCCCCGGCCGACCTCATGGAGCACCTGGCCCACCCGCTCCCGCTGATCACGATCTGCGAGGTCCTGGAGATCCCCGAGGCCGACAGCGCACAGCTGCGCGCCAACGCCCGGACGATGATGAACGTGGGCCTGGACAACAAGCCGGACGCGGTGCGGGCCAAGGCCGACCTGCGGGCGTACTTCGCCGAGCTGACGGCCGAACGGCGCAGGAACCCCGGTGACGACCTGATCAGCGCCCTGGCCACGGCCCGCGACGGCGACGAGGTCCTCGACGAGAAGGAGCTCACCGTGATGGCCATGGTCCTGCTGATCACCGGCCAGGACACCACGACGTACGAGCTCGGCAACCTCTCGTACACCATCCTCACCCGGCCCGACGTGCGCACCGTCCTGCGCGAGCGGCCCGAGACGCTCACCCAGGTGATCCATGAGATGTTGCGCTTCATCCCCTTCCGCAAGGGCGTCGGCATCCCCCGGGTGGCCCTTGAGGACGTGGAGCTGAGCGGGGTGACGATCCCGGCGGGGGACATCGTGCATGTCTCCTACCTGACCGCCAACCGGGACGGCCGCAGGTTCGAGCGGCCTGACGAGCTGGACCTGGAGCGGACCAGCCCTTCCCACATGACCTTCGGCTGGGGCGCGCACCACTGCCTCGGCGCACCGCTGGCCATCACCGAACTCGAAGTCGCCCTCGGGACTCTGCTGGAGCGTTTCCCCAGGATCGCGCTGGCGAAGCCGGCCGCGGAGCTGGCGTGGAACACCACGTCGATCTGGCGCTATCCGCTCGCGCTGCCGGTCACCTGGTGACGGTGCCCCCACGCTATGGTGCTCGCCTGCCGCCACCTCGCTTCCGGCATCGCCGCGCACGTCGGCCCGCACACCTCGGAGTGTGCGGGCCGACGTGCGCGCTGGACCCACCTTCCGTAGATTGGGTTGACGCGGCTCGAACCAACTCGCGGCCAGCACGACCGCCCGCACGGCGAGCATCCGATCCTCGCTCTGCCGGCTCGTCTGCCACGCTGTTGGGTCCCGCCCGGTGAGTCCCGCCGCCGCGCCGTCTCCACGGGTTCGGCTCGCAGCGGCTGCCGTCGAGTGAATTCCCTGCCCCGACGGGGTCGCACCGGGAACTCCGCCCGTCAGGAGGAAGTCCCATGGCCGTTCTGTGCAAACCGGCGATAGCCGTGCCCGAGCACGTCATCACCAACGAGGAAACCCTCGAACTGGCACGCAGGCTCCACCACGACCATCCACAGCTCGATCTGGCGTTGCGCCTCATCAAGAACACCGGAGTGCAGAAGCGACATCTGATCCAACCCATCGACGTGGTGCTGAAGCACCCGGGGTTGGACGAGCGGAGCGCCGTCTTCGAGGCGGAGTCCAGGGCCCGCGTCCCGGCAGTGGTGATCAGGGCGCTCGAACAGGCCCAAGTGGAGCCGTCGCAGATCGACTTGATCGTCTATGTGTCGTGCACCGGTTTCATGATGCCGTCGCTCACGGCGTGGCTGATCAACAAGCTGGGCTTCCGGCCGGAGACCCGGCAGCTGCCGATCGCCCAGCTGGGCTGTGCGGCCGGCGGTGCGGCGGTGAACCGGGCCCATGACTTCTGTTCGGCCTACCCGGACGCCAACGTGCTGATCGTGGCCTGCGAGTTCTGCTCGCTGTGCTACCAGCCCACCGACCTGGGCGTGGGGTCGCTGCTGTCCAACGGCCTGTTCGGCGACGGGATCGCCGCCGCCGTGGTCCGGGGCGAGGGCGGGACCGGGATCCGGTTGGAGCGCAACGGCTCGTACCTCATCCCGCACACCGAGGAATGGATCTCCTACGCGGTCCGCTCCACCGGATTCCACTTCCAGCTGGACAGACGGGTGCCGGGGACGATGGAGCCCCTCAGCCCGGCCCTGCGTGCGGTGGCGGAGCAGCACCAGTGGGACGTGGGCATGCTGGACTTCTACATCGTCCACGCCGGCGGTCCACGGATCCTGGACGACCTGAGCCACTTCCTGGAGGTGCCGCCCGAGGCGTTCCGCTTCAGCCGGGCCACCCTCACCGAGTACGGCAACATCGCCAGTGCGGTCGTGCTCGACGCCCTGGCCCGGATGTTCGACGAGAAGTCGGCTCTCAACGGCCACCAGGGGCTGCTGGCCGGGTTCGGACCGGGTATCACCGCCGAGATGTCCCTGGGCACCTGGGCGTCACCCGATTCCTGACGCGCGAAGTCCAGCGCTCCACCTTCCGGGTCGGGTCGATCGAGCCCGTCGTGGGGTTCGGTCGCCCAGGGTGCGGGATGTCGCTGTCAGGCGGCAGCCGTCCGTGGCTCCGTTCCTCCATCCGGCCGTTCGTCCGGCCGCCGGCGTACCCCTATCGGTCGATCCGGACGGGAGCCGGTGCCCGCGCGCCGCCGTGGCGACGACGCGGGGACCGGCTCCTGTGTTTGCCTTCGACTCTGGAGGTGTGCCTGTGAAGACCGGAGACGGAACCCCCGGGAAAAATATTCCCCCCGCCGTACCGCGACGGCCGCTGCTGGCGGCGGCAGGGCTGGCGCCAGTACTGGTCGGCCTGGGCGGGGACACCGCCGCACAGCCGGCCGCGGCCCGTGATCCCGGCAGTGGTCAGCCGGCCAGTCCGGCGCCGACCCCGGTGTCCACCGCCGAGGCGGACTGGGTCGACGTCGTACGGGCTCTCGGCCGGCCCGGCAACCTCATCCGCCGGACCTACCACCACACGCCCTTCCCGCGGCACGACCTGCACGTGGTCAGCGGCGGCGTCGTCGTCAGCCCTGGGCTCGCGCTCGGCTCGCACGTCTCCTTCGCCCGGTACGACAACGGCAGCACACTGATGATGGGCGATCTGGTGGTGACCGCGGATGAGATGCCGACCCTGACGGACGCCCTCCATGCTCAGGGGATCGCCCAGACCGCCATCCACAAACACCTGCCGGCCCATACTCCTGACATCTGGTGGACTCACGTCTGCGCACACGGCCATGACGCCGCGACACTGGCCCGCGGGCTGCGGACCGCGCTCGACTCCACCGGCACTCCACCGCCCCACCTGCCCCGACCGCCCCGATCCCTCGACCTGGACACCGCCGGCATCGACGCCGCGCTGGGTGCCACGGGCACGAGCAGCGAGGACGTCCATGCCTGCGTCTTCGTCCGCCGCGAGACCGTCATCGAGGAGGGGCACGTGCTGCCGGCCGGCCTGGGCGCGACCTCGGCCTTCAACTTCCAGCCGCTCGGCGGGGGACGGGCCGTGCTCAGCGGCGACCTCGCCATGGTCGCCGCCGAGGTCCAGGATGCGCTCGCGGCGCTGCGGCGGGGCGGCATCGACCTGGTCGAACTCCACAACCACGGTCTGACGGACGAACCGCGCCTCTTCTTCACCCACATCTGGGCCGAGGGCGATGCCGTGGACCTGGCCAGAGCGGTCCGCCCCGCGCTCGCCGCCACCAACGTCGTGCCGGCCACCGTCTGACTGACCGGCGCCGGTAGCAAGCCTTGGGCGCGGGGTTGGTCTTACCCCCCCGCCGCCGGGGGGTGGGTTAGGGGCCCCGCCAAAACCCCCCGAAAGGGAGAGAGGGGGGGGTGGGGGGGGGGGGTTTTA
>NZ_JBSFJV010000126.1:0-17647 GCF_053598235.1 Kitasatospora sp. NPDC001159 | reverse complement strand
ATCGACGTCAACTGGACGGCCCCACCCAGATTTTCGGCCCATCAGGGTGGGGCCTCAAGGCCCCCGGACTACTCTGTCCCGTAATCGGTGGTAACCAAGGGTGACCGGCATTGCTGGCCGGCGTACGGTCCTCACCGTCCGGGGTCGGGCCGTCCTGCGGCGCGGCCTCCGGCCGCAGCGGCAGTGCCACCGCCTCCGGTGCGGGCGGAGCTGGCCGCCTGAGGGAGCGCGAGGCCGGCTGCCGGGATGAAGAAGGCCGGAGCGAGAGTCTTGGCAGTGGTTGTACGCGGGTTTGGGTGCCGGCTGGATAAAGGTTGCTCTCGGTCTATTATCTGACGGGCCGTCGATTATTGCTGGAGGGCGATGTGCACCTGTCGCGGGGCGGGAAGATCACGGTCATGGCGGTCGCGGGGACGGCGATAGCTCTCACGCCGCTGTACTGGCTGCTGGACAATCCTGATACCGGCCAGCTGGTCGCTGCCAGCATCCAAGGGGCCACCGGTGTCCTTGCGCTGGTGTGGGCGTTGCTGACCACACCCTCGACGTCACAGCAAGGGACGGACACCGCGGCTAACACCGGCAAGGCCACCGCCACCGATGGCGGCCGGGCGTCCACGGGTGTGCGACGCCCGCGCGGTGTGGAGGGCGGATCGGCCAAGGCCACGGGAACGGGGGACGCGAGCGCCGACGGCTCCGGTAGCAGCGCCAGCACTGGCGTCGACTACAGCTGACTGGAGCCTGGGGCATGTCGGGGATATCGGGGGAGGAACCTCGTGATGAAGTGGCTCGCCGGACGCCGGGCTACACCTGCCCCGGATGGCGCCGCGAGACCGGCGGGTGCAGGCGAGGGGGACCTGGATGAGACGGCGGTTTCGGTCGCGGACACGGGCGCCGCCACCGCCAGGGAAGGGGCGACGGCTGTCTCCGGGTACCGCGGGCACCCTCCTGCGTCCCATGTCTCCGTGGACATTGCCAACACTGGGGCGGCCACCGTCAGCGGGCATGGCATCGCCAACACGGGCTACCTGTACATCGGGAAGCTGGTCCAGAACCAGCCGCGTCGGATCTTCCGGTTGTTGCGTCCGCCTCCGGCACTACGGGAGGTGCCCGCGTGGGTGGTCGGCCGTGCCGAAGCCGACGCGGTGATTGCAGCGGTGTGCGCGCGCCGTGGCCGCGCGGTAGGGATCACCACTGCGTTGCAGGGAGCGGGTGGTTTCGGGAAGACGACCTTAGCCCACCTCGTGTGCGCGAGCCGTCGCGTGCGGCGACGCTTTGGAGGACGGGTGTATGTGGTTACTGTGGGCCGGGACGTGCGCGGGCGGGCAGCCATTGCCGCAAAGATCAGCGAAGCTACCCGGTTCATCACCGGCGACACCACGGCCTTTGATGACCCAGACCTGGCCGGCGCTCACTTGGGACGGTTGCTCGACCAGCATCCCCGCCGCCGCAGTCTGCTGGTTCTGGACGATGTCTGGGAGCAGGACCAGCTCGATCCCTTCCTCATCGGCGGCGACCGGTGCGTTCGTCTGGTCACCACCCGCATCTCCTCGGTTCTTCCGCCGCACGCCCTCCAGGTCCGGGTTGACCAGATGTCCACTGCGCAGGCGCGCAAGGTCCTGACCTGGGAACTGCCGCTTCTGCCAGAAGATCTGACACGACAGTTGCAGAAGGCGGCCGGCCGATGGCCACTGCTGCTGCGACTGACCAACCGGATGATCGCCACCCAGGTGGCAACCGGCGCCGACCCTGTTGCCGCTGCTGAAGAAGCGCTCAGTAGGCTGCGGGAGCACGGACCGGCGGCGGTCGATGATCCTTCCACCCCGCTGGACCTCGATCACCCTGCTCAACGCCGGCAGATGGTGCGGGCGACCGTCCAGGCCGCCAGCAGCCTGCTCCCCGAAGGCGCACAGGAGCGGTTCGCCGAACTCGCGGTCTTCGCCGAAGACGAAGCCGTGCCCATCCCCCTGGTCGCCGCACTCTGGCACGCCACCGCAGAACTCGGCGAGACGGAGTCACGACGCCTGTGCCAGGCCCTGGCCAGCCTGTCCCTGTTGACCGTGGACGCCACCGACGGAGGCCGGCTCACTCTCCATGACGTCATCCGCGACTACCTGCGCGCGGAACTCGGCACACGCCGCGTCACCGAGGTCAATGCCGCACTCCTGGACGCCGCCGCGACCACCCTGCCCGAGGCCGCTCCGTTGGCACCGTCAGCGCCGCAACCGCGCACCGCTTGGTGGGAGTTGGACAACGGATACCTCCTTGACCACCTCATCTACCACCTGCTGGCTGCGGGACGAACCGAGCAGGCCGAAGCCGTGGCCAGCGACATCCGCTGGGTCGAGACCCGGCTACACCAACGCGGACCAACCGCCCCCTGGTCCGACAGCGCACGGATCCCCACCACTGCCAGCGCGCAACGCGCCCGCGAAATCTCCAGTGCCTCGCACCTACTCACACCAACCGAGCCCGCCCACGCCCTCACCGCCATCCTGCACAGCCGACTGGAACACCTGTCCGCCTGGCACGACCAAATCCAAGCCAGACAAGCCCTCTCTGATTTTCCAGCCCTGATTAACCTCGGGTCACCACCAGACATCCCCGACCCGGCCTTGCTACGCAACCTGACCGGCCACACCGGCCAGGTGGTGGCGGTGGCGATCGCGCCGGACGGCACCTGGCTCACCACCGCCAGTAGTGACAAGACGGTACGGATCTGGGACCCGGCCACCGGCCGACAGATCGCCAAACTCACCGGCCACACCGACCGGGTGTGGGCGGTGGCGATCGCGCCGGACGGCACTTGGCTCGCCACCGCCGGGGAGGACGGGACGGTGCGGATCTGGGACCGAGTCACCGGCCGACAGATCGCCAAACTCACCGGCCACACCGACTGGGTGCGTGCGGTGGCGATCGCGCCGGACGGCACCTGGCTCACCACCGCCAGTGATGACAAGACGGTACGGATCTGGGACCGAGTCACCGGCCGACAGATCGCCAAACTCACCGGCCACACCGACCGGGTGTGGGCGGTGGCGATCGCGCCGGACGGCACCTGGCTCACCACCGCCGCCCGTGACAACACGATACGGATCTGGGACCGAGCCTCCGGCCGGCAGATCGCGAACCTGACCGGCCACACCGACTGGGTGTTTGCGGTGGCGATCGCGCCGGACGGCACTTGGCTCGCCGCCACTGGAAAAGACGGGACGGTGCGGATCTGGGACCGAGCCACCGCACAGCAGATCGCCAAACTCACCGGCCACACCGACTGGGTGCATGCGGTGGCGATCGCGCCGGACGGCACTTGGCTCGCCACCGCCGGGGAGGACGGGACGGTGCGGATCTGGGACCGAGCCACTGCACAGCAGATCGCCAATCTGACCGGCCACACCGGCCCGGTCCGTGCGGTGGCGATCGCGCCGGACGGCACTTGGCTCGCCACCGCCGGGGAGGACGGGACGGTGCGGATCTGGGACCGAGCCACTGCACAGCAGATCGCCAATCTGACCGGCCACACCGACTCGGTCCGTGCGGTGGCGATCGCGCCGGACGGTACCTGGCTCACCAACATCAGCCGCGAGAGCGCGAAGACGGTGCGGATTTGGGACCGTGTCGCTCGCCAGTACATCCCCAACCTGACCGGCCGTACCGACTCGCGGCGGGCGATCGCACCGAACGGCACCTGGCTCGCCACCACTGGTGATGACAACACGATACGAATCTGGGACCGGGTGGCAGCTCACGTGGTCGCCTTTATGCGAACCGATGAAGACCTCTACACCTGCGTGTGGACGCCCGATGGCTCCGCCATCGCCGTGCTTGGCAAACGCGGTGTCTACTTCTACGAGTTCCGCCCCGGCCGCCCAGGTGAGTGACCACCAGTGGGCTCATCCACCGGACCAGCAAACCGCTACCTTTACCAGCCATCGTTACCTGGTGCCAGCGGTGGCGATCGCACCGGACGGCACATGCCTCCGAAGGCATCAACCCCCCTCAGCGGTACCCTCATTAGCGCTTCCGCTGCTGGACGCGGAGCTGTTCGACAGCGCGGTCGGCGGCGGCTTTCGCGGCGGCGAAGCGGTCCAGCTCGCTGGTGAACGTGGGGTCGATGGCCAGGATCGAGCCGTCGTCGGTGATCAGCCACCACTGGCTGCCCCGGCGGACGACCGGCGCAGCGGTGAGCGGCGTCGGACGGCGACGTCGGGTGGGCGAGTTGTTGTCGGACATGGAGAGCTCCTCGGGGAGTTGGGCGGATTCAGCGGCGCCGGCGGGCTGGGGGCGCGGCAGTTGGTGCGGTGGCCAGCGTCTCGGTCGCAAGGGCCCTGGGCCGGGTAGGCGAGGCGGCGGTGGCCGCGCGGACCCTGGCCTCGTCCGGTACGGGGCGGCCGTGGGCATGCACGGCCTCGGCGGTTGCGGTGAAGCGGCGCCGGGAGGCGTCAAGGCCGGACGGCGGTGCCCACCGGGCGGCGTTGGCGGTGAGCGCGGGGGCGAGGGCGGCGACCTCGCTGGCGGGAGCCGAACCGCGGGCGAGCAGTCGGGACTGCGCCGACCACAGGTCCAGGAACCAGTTCCCGTCGTCCAGCAGGACCGCCTGCACGCGGGCGGCTCCCGGGGCGTCCTGGTATACCCACGTGCCGCTGCTCGGTTGGCGCCAGCCAGGCCCGGCGAACGGTGGATCGGGCACTGCGGCTTGGGAACCGAACCTCGAGCGGTTGAGGGCGGAGGCGTTCGAGATGGTCATGCCGCCAGCCCGAAGCCGTCGTGGCCACGGGACTTGGCGAGGGCCCGTTCTGTGATGGCCTTGGTGGCGCGGGCGGAGGCCGGGCCGATCTCCTTGGCGGAGCGCTCTTTGTACCAGGGCTTGAGGTCGAGCATCGCCACCCGCATCCCGGTCGCGAACAGCAGCACCTTGCCCTTGGGGAGCGCGCGGATCTCGTCCGGCGGCAGGATCCGCTCGGTGCGCATCGACACCGAAGTCGACTTCCCGCCATCGGAGTTGGAGACAGAGACGGTCTGCACGTCGTGCTCGCCAATCTGCCGGGAGAGGCGGTCCGCGAAGTCCGCGTCGTCGATACCCGAGCCGATGACCTTCGTGGTGGCGGCGGACCAGAGTGCGTCCATGCCGGCCTCGCCCCAGCAGCGCTGGCCCTGGCGGTAGGACTGCAGGATGGTGATCGGGATGACGCCCCGACTGCCCAAGTGGGAGTACAGGTCCGGCAAGTCCGAGATTTTGCAGACGTTGGCCGCCTCGTCCAGGACGCACAGCGCGGGCGGGTCGAGCCGGCCGCCGTTGCGCTCGGCGACTATGGCGGCCGCGCGCATCACCGCGTCCGCAGCCGCCGCGATGATCGCCGAGGCGGAACCGCCGCCATCCTGCCGGCCAGGGTGACGGTGCGCAGCCGGTGTCGGGTCATGTCCGCTCCTCGGGGCTCGATGTCCCAAGCCTGGTCGACCCGGCTCCGGTTGGCGTCCTGCCCGGAGAGGGGCCGTCTCCCCCCGGCGGGGGAGGTGCGGGTGGGGACGGCTAGCGGGGCGCGGGTGTGGGCAGGCTCGGTCGGACACGTATGCACACGTTGCACCGGATGAAGGAGCGCATGATGACCGCTGTGCACGAATCCGTCCTCGACGCGATCGGCGGGACGCCGCTGTTCCGCCTCGCCCGGCTGGGCGCCGGGATCGCCGCGCCGATCTACGCCAAGGCGGAGTTCCTCAACATCGGCGGCAGCGTCAAGGACCGGGCCGCGCTGTCCATGATCCTGGCCGCCGAGCGGGAGGGCCTGCTGCGGCCGGGCGGGACGATCATCGAGGCGACTTCCGGCAACACCGGCATCGGGCTGGCCATCGTGGGCCGTCAGCGCGGGTACCGGGTGATCGCCGGGGTGTCGGACAAGTCGGCGCCCGAGAAGTCGGACATCCTGCGGGCGTACGGTGCCGAGGTGGTGCTGGCGACGACCTCCGTGGCGCAGGAGGATCCGCGGCACCTGTTCAACGTGGTCAAGCGGCTCACCGAGGAGATCCCCGGCGCCTGGCTCGCCAACCAGTACGACAACCTGGCCAATCCCGACGCCCATGTCCGCACCACCGGCCCCGAGATCTGGGAGCAGACCGGCGGCCGGGTGACCCACTTCGTCGCGGGCGTCGGCACCGGCGGCACCGTCACCGGCACCGGCGGGTACCTGAAGGAGGTGTCCGGCGGTGCGGTGACCGTGATCGGCGCGGACCCGGAGTCCTCCTCGTACGGCGGCGGGGACGGCAGCCCGTGGTTCGTCGAGAGCATCGGGCACTTCCTGCACCCCGAGACGATCGAGGACCGCTGGCCGCAGGCCTACCGCTCGGAGGTGATCGACTCCTTCGAACGGATCCCGGACCGCGAGTCGCTGCTGACGGCACGTCGACTCGTCCGCGAGGAAGGCATCCTGGCCGGTCCGTCCTCCGGTACGGCGGTGGCGGCGGCGCTGCGGACGGCACGCGGGCTGGGGCCGGACGACCTGGTCGTGGTGCTGCTGCCGGACTCGGGCCGCTCCTACCTGTCCAAGGTGCACAGCGACGGGTGGATGCGGCGCTGGGGCTTCCTGGAGGAGCCGGGGGAGGCGGAGGTGCGCGCGGCGCTGGAGGCGGCCGGCCCGCTGGTGGCGGTCGGTGCGGACGCGACCGTCGGCGAGGCACTGGAGGCGCTGCGGGCCGCGCCGGGCGGGGTCGCCCCGGCCGTACTGCCGCGGGCGGCGCGACCGTACGGGGTGGCCGACGCGGAGGTGCTCGGCTCGGTGTCCCGGGAGGTGCTGCTGGCGGCGCTCACGGACGGCGGGGCCAAGCCCGGCGGCCCGGTGCGCCCGCTGCTCGGGCCGGCCCTGCCGACGGTCGGGGTCGGGCAGTCGGCGGCCGAGGCGCGGGCCGCGCTGGCGGGCGGGCACCCGGGCGTGGTGGTGCTGGTGGACGGGAAGGCTGCCGGGGTGCTGACGCGGGCGGTGCTGGGAGCCTAACCGCCCGTCGCGGGCGCCAGGATGGCGAGGATGACCCGGTCCAGGGTGCGGTCGAAGGCCTGGTCCGGGTCGGCGGGCGGGCCCGCGGTGGCGAAGGCCTGGGCCAGGTTGGGGTAGGCGCCGCTCATCGCCGCCTGGGTGAGGTAACCGACCATCTCCGCCTGCCACTTGGCGCCCGCGGCCGCCGTCTGCTCGTACTGGGCGAACTGGCAGATGAACCCGTTGAACAGCGCCATCGCCTCCATCCGCGCCCCGCCGGCCAGACCGGTGGGGGCGGTGACGGCCAGGAAGTGGTCGGTGTAGCGCAGGGCGTTGGGGCCGATGCTCGGGCGGGCGAGCACCAGGGCGGGCAGCCAGGGGTGGCGGCGGAAGATGGCGAGCTGCTCGTGCGCGAGGCGCGCCAGGTCGGCCCGGACGTCGCCGCTCGGCTCGGGCGGCAGCCGGTACTCGCCGCTGGCCGCGTCGAGCATCAGGTCGAGCAGGTGCTCCTTCTTCGGCACGTAGTTGTAGAGCGACATGGTGCCCGCGCCGAGCGCGGCCGCGACCCGGCGCATCGAGACGGCGTCCAGGCCCTCGGCGTCGGCGATCACGATGGCGGCCGCGGCGATCGAGTCGCGGCTGTGGGCCGGGCGGGGGCCGCGGCCGGTGCGCTCGGGGCGCAGCCAGATCAGTTCGGGGGCCTCGGGGGGCACCGGCTTTCCGGGCTGCTCCGCACTCTCGGATCCGTTGGGGGGCTTGCTGGACGGCACTGGAAGATCACCTCGCCCTCCCATCTTAGATACGTACGGCGTACGTAGTACGATTGCGCCCGCGCACGCTTCTACGTACGCCGTACCTAGAGAAGGGTAGAGCCATGTCCGACACCGCCCGACCCGCCATCGAGATGGCGGGCGTGGAGAAACGCTTCGGGGCCACCGAGGCCCTGCGCGGCCTCGACCTGACCGTCCCGGCCGGCACCGTCTGCGGCCTCCTCGGTCCCAACGGCGCCGGCAAGACCACCGCCGTCCGCGTTCTCGCCACCCTGGTCGCCCCCGACCGGGGCGCCGTCCGGGTCGCCGGGCACGACGCCGTCCGCGACGCCGAGGAGGTCCGGCGGGCGATCGGCCTCGCCGGGCAGCACGCCGCGCTGGACGAGGGCATCACCGGCCGCGACAACCTCCACCTGTTCGGCCGGATGCACCGCCTCGGCGCGCGGCGGGCCCGGGCGCGCGCCGACGAACTGCTGACCCGCTTCGGCCTCGCCGAGGCCGGCGACCGGCTGGTGCGCACCTACTCCGGCGGCATGCGCCGGCGCCTCGACCTGATCGCCAGCCTGGTCACCAGCCCGCCGGTGCTCTTCCTCGACGAGCCCACCACCGGGCTCGACCCGCGCAGCCGGCAGGAGATCTGGGACACCGTCAAGGAGTTGGCCGACGGCGGCACCACCGTGCTGCTCACCACCCAGTACCTGGAGGAGGCCGACCGGCTCGCCGACGACATCGTGGTGGTCGACCACGGCGCCGCGATCGCCACCGGCCCGCCGGCCCGGCTCAAGGCGGCGATCGGCAGTCAGGTCTCGGTCACCCTGGCCAACCCGGAGCAACTCGCTTCCACCGCCGTGCTGTTGTCCGCCCTCTCGGGAAACGACGCACAGGTGGACGTCGCCGAGCGGACGGTCACGGTGCTGACGGCACCGGGAGTGAGCGTCCTCCTGCCGTCACTGGTGCGGGAGTTGGACGGCGCCGGGGTCGTCGCCGAGGACGTCGCGGTACGGGCGCCCTCGCTGGACGACGTGTTCCTCACGCTCACCGGTACCGAAGGAAAGGCCGCCTGATGACCACCGTTGCACACCCCGCTCCGACCGCTCCGAGTTCGGCCGTCTCGCGCCCTTCGCCCGGTGCCCGACTGGTCTCCGACAGCGTGACCTCGATGCTCCGCATCCTGCTCAACTACCGCCACTCGCCGGGCCTGTTGGCCGCCTCGCTGGCCGTTCCGGTTGTCATGGTGGTGGTTTTCGGGTACGTCTTCGGCAGCGCCATGCAGGTGCCGGGCGGCGGTGACTACCGGGAGTTCCTGATGCCCGGGCTGTTCGCCATGGTCGCCACCAACGGCATCATGCCCACCATGGTCGGTGCCGCCCGCGACGTCGGGCGCGGGGTCACCGACCGGCTGCGTTCGATGCCGGTCTCGCGCACCGGCCTGCTGCTCGGGCAGACCCTCGCCGACCTGCTGGTCAGCGCGGTCGTGCTGGCGTTGCTGGCGCTCGTCGGGCTGGCCGCCGGGTGGCGCGCCCGGCACGGGGTCTTCGACGCGCTGGAGGCGTTCGCGCTGCTGCTGCTCTTCCGGTTCGTGATGACCTGGGTCGGCACGCTGCTCGGCCTGGCCGTCGGCAAGGAGGAGGCGGCCGGCCAACTCATCGTCGTGGTCTTCCCGTTGGCGATGGTGACCAACGCCTACGTGCCCACCGGCGGGATGCCCGGCTGGCTGCGGGAGGTCGCCGACTGGAATCCGATCAGCTCCGTCGTCCAGGCCTGCCGCGAACTCTTCGCCAACCCGTCCGCCCCCGGCGACGCCTGGCCGATGCAGCACGCGCTGCTCGCCTCGCTGCTCTGGAGCGCCGTGCTGCTCGCGATCTGCGGGCCGCTGGCCGTACGGAAGTTCGCCACGCACGGACGGTGACCCGCCGGGTCCCGAAAGGTGCTGGACACCGGTGCCGGTGTGGTCTTGGGTGGGGCGCCATGGAGTACACCCACCTCGGCCGCACCGGCCTGACCGTCTCCCGCCTCTGCCTCGGCACCATGAACTTCGGTCCCCACACCGAGGAAGCCGAGGCCCACCGCCTCATGGACACCGCCCACGAGCGCGGCATCAACTTCTTCGACACCGCCAACGCCTACGGCCGCGACAGCGAGGGCAACCTCAAGGGTCGAACCGAGGAGATCATCGGCCGCTGGTTCGCCCAGGGCGGCGGCCGCCGCGAGCGCACCGTGCTCGCCACCAAGGCCTACGCCGAGATGAGCGACTGGCCCAACGAGGGCAGGCTCTCCGCGCTCGCCATCCGCAAGGCCGCCGAGGCCAGCCTGCGCCGGCTGCAGACCGACCACATCGACCTGTACCAGATGCACCACATCGACCGGGACACGCCCTGGGAGGAGATCTGGCAGGCGATGGAGGTCCTGGTCACCCAGGGCAAGATCATCTACGTCGGCTCCAGCAACTTCGCCGGCTGGCACATCGCCCAGGCCCAGGAGGCCGCCCGCTCCCGGCACTTCCTCGGCCTGGTCAGCGAGCAGTCCCTCTACAACCTGCTCGACCGCACCGTCGAACTCGAAGTCATCCCCGCCCTCCAGCACTACGGCCTCGGGCTCATCCCCTGGTCCCCGCTGCGCAGCGGCCTGCTCGGCGGCGTCCTGCGCAAGGAGCGCGAGGGCACCCGTGGCCGCAGCGCCCTGGGCTTCGCCGGCGAACTCCTCGCCAGGCACCGCACTCAGCTCCAGGCCTACGAGGACTTCGCCGCCGAACTCGGCACCGACCCCGCCGACCTCGCCCTCGCCTGGCTGCTCTCCCGCCCGGCAGTCACCGCCCCCATCATCGGCCCCCGCACCCCGGCCCACCTCGACGCCGCCCTCGCGGCCCTCGACCTGAAGCTCGACCAGAAGACCCTGGACCGCCTCGACGAGCTCTTCCCCGGCCACCGGCCCGCCCCGGAGGACTACGCCTGGTAGGCCCGGCCGTCGGCCCGAAGGGTCGCGCCTGGCAATCCCCCCGTCCGCCCCGGGCATGGGGCCGGGGCGGACGGGGGGCGGTGATACCGGGCGAGATCGGGTTGTCGACTGTCCGGATCGTGAGGGAACCGGCCTCCCGGGACGGACCACGCACAGGATGCGTGCAGCCCAGCGGGGTTGAGATCGACAACAGGTCTGAACGGTAGCGGAATTGTGGCTGCGGTGAGCCTTGACCGACCTGGTGCGCGCTGATGGAATCACCGCTTACATGGGGCGCTGGTTCGGGGAGGCAGAGATGCCCTTGTTCGCCAAACCGCTGCCGGGCTACACCACCGCCGCCGCCACCGGCGACACCGTGGTGCTGCTGATCGGCATGCGGATCAACCGCTTCTGGGCCGTGCACCACTGGGGCCCGGTGATGTTCGCGATGTTCCGGATGCTGTACGAGCTGCGCCGCAGCCCCGAGCGGGGTCTGCGCGGGCGGATCCTGCTCACCGCCTCGCCGCGCACCTACTACGTCGTCCAGTACTGGGAGTCGAAGGAGAAGCTGTACCGCTACGCCAGCGCGCCGGACGGCTTCCACCACACCGTGTGGGGCATCGTCAACCGCCTGGTGCGCGAGGGCAGGACCCGCCGGCACGTCGGGCTCTGGCACGAGACGTACATCGTCCCCGAGGGCGGCTACGAGTCGATCTACTTCGACATGCCGGCGTTCGGCCTGGCCGGCGCCACCGGCTCGCTGCCGGTGGAGCAGCGCGGTCGGCATGCCGCGCAGCGGCTGGCCTACCGGTCGGGGGAGGGCGAGGGCCCTCAGGGAGTGTCGTGAGTCGTCCGGCCGCCCCGGCGTGAGAGCGTCGGGGGATGGTCGATCAGGGCGGCGCCGCGCGGCCGGCGCGGGTGGTGCACGAGGTGCCGTACCGGGCGCAGTGGGAGTCCGCGGAGCTGGTGCGGGAGATCGTCGACGGGCAGCTGGACGCGGCGCGGGACCCGCGGTGGGGCCAGTCGGGGGCGGCCACCCCGGCGGAGTACGCCTGGTGGTCCTGGCGGCTGTGCGGGGTGGCCTGTCTGCGGATGGCGCTGGAGCACTGGTGGGGGGTGACCCCGACGGCGATGGCGCTGGCCGGTGAGTGCGTGGCGGCGGGGGCGTACGTGAGGGACGGCGAGAGCCTGCGCGGGCTGGTCCACGAGCCGTTCGCCGACTACGTCCGGCGGCGCTGGGGACTGGCCGCGCGCGCCCGGGAGCTGAAGCCCGAGGAGGTGGCGGGCGAGGTGTCCGGCGGCCGGCTGGTGATGCTCTCGGTGCACCCGTCGATCCGGGAGCCGCACGGGCCGGAGCCGGTCCGGCGCGGCGGGCACCTGGTGCTGGCGGTGGGCGCCACGGACTCCGCGCTGCTGATCCACAACCCCTCCGGTTTCCCGGGGGTGTCGCAGGCCTTCGCGCGGGTGCCGTGGCGCGCGTTCGGGCGGTTCTACGCCGGGCGGGGGGTCGTGCTCGGCCCGCCCGGGGCGGGCTCGCCAGCGACCACACCGCGGGCAGCGCCCGCTCCACCATCGCCGGGGCGAAGCTGAAGAGCGCGGCGATCACCGGCGGCCCGTCCACCGCGCCCGGCGGGGCCGAGCGACCGGCGAAGTAGCCGCGCCAGAAGCCGCGCAGCCCGACGGTCACGCGGGGTGGGGATCGTTCTCGGCCCCCGTATCCGGCCGGTTACCGGTGCACCGGCGGCATCGCGAGCGGGTTGATCGGCAACTGCTCGCGACAGAGCGCCGCGATCGGCTTCAAGGCCGCAGTCAGGCGGTCGAGTTCGTCGTGCGGCAGGCCCTCCCACACCCGGCCGGCGGCCAGGTCGGTGGCGGCCTCGACGGACCGGTGCCGGACCCGGCCGAGCTCGGTGACCGCCCCCTCCGCCGTCAGCCAGCCCCGCTCGACCAGCCGCGCCGTGGCGGCCGCCCACTCCTCGTCCGTCCACCCGCGCAGCGGCTGGAGCACCTCGCGGCTGGCGTCCAGCGCGCAGTGGAGCACCGGCGCCTCGCAGCCGTCCAGCCCGGCCGCGACCAGCGCGGCCACGTGGCCGTCCCCGCGGTGCTCGCGCAGCACGGTCGCGGCCTGCCACAGCCGCCCGTACACGTCCACGGGCCGGGGGAGCGCGGCGTTGGCGGCGGCCAGCACCCGGCCGGCGCAGTCCAGCCGGGCCACCGCCTCCTCCAGCGCGGTCGCCGCCGACTCGACCTGCTCGGGCTTCACCGGCGCCAGCAGCCGGGCCAGCGCCGCCGCCGAGCCCTCGGTCCGGGCGGTCAGCGCCTGCTCGGGGCTCGCGTGCGTCCACACCTCGGGCAGTGCCCGCTCCACCATCGCCGGGGAGAAGCTGAAGAACGCGGCGATCACCGGCGGCGCGTCCACCGCGCCCAGCGGAGCCGAGCGGCTGGCGAAATAGCCGCGCCAGCCGCCGTCCAGCCCGGCCGCCTCGAAGGCCGCCCGGCTCTCGGGCTGGAGGAAGGTGACGGCGTACACCGGCTCGAAGAGCCACCACAGCGCGCGGGCGGAGTGGACGGGATCGGACATCGGGAGACCTTCCTCGGGGGAGCTTGCCGGCTGGACGGGGACGGCCCGGTGGGCACTGGGGGCCGCTCAGGTGCTGATGGCCACGGTGGGGGTCCCGGTAACCACGGGCGGGGTGTGATGACGGTCACGCGGGGGCCGCGGGGTGCGGTAGGCGATGGCGCGGCGCGAGATGATGGGGCGAGGCGCCCGCCGACCGGGCGCCCCAGCCCTCGCAAGCCCTCGCACGAAGGTAGTCGGCCATGCCCCAGATCAACCCCAGCATTCTTTCTGCCGACTTCGCCCGGCTCGCCGACGAGGCCGAGGCCGTCCGGGGTTCCGACTGGCTGCACGTGGACGTCATGGACAACCACTTCGTGCCCAACCTGACCCTGGGCGTCCCGGTGGTCGAGTCGCTGGCCCGGGCCACCGACATCCCGCTCGACTGCCACCTGATGATCGAGGACCCGGACCGCTGGGCCCCGCAGTTCGTCGAGGCGGGAGCCGGTTCGATCACCTTCCACATCGAGGCCGCCGCCGCGCCGGTCCGGCTGGCCCGCGAGATCCGCGCCAAGGGTGCCCGCGCGTCCATGGCGCTCAAGCCGGGCACCCCGATCGAGCCGTACGAGGACCTGCTGCCCGAGCTCGACATGCTGCTGATCATGACGGTCGAGCCCGGCTTCGGCGGCCAGGCGTTCCTGGACATCATGCTGCCGAAGATCCGCCGCACCCGGGAGCTGATCGCCAAGCACGACCTGGAGCTGTGGCTGCAGGTCGACGGCGGCGTCTCGGCCGCCACCATCGAGCGCTGCGCCGAGGCCGGCGCGGACGTGTTCGTGGCCGGTTCGGCGGTGTACGGGGCGGAGGACCCGGCCGAGGCCGTCCGCAACCTGCGCGAGCTCGCGACCAAGGCGAGCGCGGACGCCTGGTGGGCCTGCGAGCACTGAGGTCCCGCTCCCAGCGGCTAGCGGCGCCGGTCGGCCGCCAGGGGGAACCGCCGGCGGCGGGAGCGATGCGCCAGAAGCCGTGCTCCTCGGTGCCGGCACGCACCCGGG
Source organism: Kitasatospora sp. NPDC001159 (assembly GCF_053598235.1). Lineage (NCBI taxonomy): Bacteria > Bacillati > Actinomycetota > Actinomycetes > Kitasatosporales > Streptomycetaceae > Kitasatospora > Kitasatospora sp. NPDC001159. Next base: position 3,369 of record NZ_JBSFJV010000126.1, on the reverse strand, counting down.
ATGCCGTTCATGCGGCGCAGTGCGGGATGTCTTGTTCGGTCCAGATGCATTTGCCGTCGCGGTGGTAGCGGGCGCCCCAGCGTTTGGAGAGGGCAGCGACGAGCTGCAGTCCCCGACCGCCCTCGTCGGTGTAGGCGGCGTGGCGGATGCGGGGGGTGCTGAGGCTGCCGTCGTAGACCTCGCAGGTCAGGGAACGGCTGCGCAGCAGGCGCAGGCGGGCGGGGCCTTTGGCGTGCCGGATCACGTTGCCGACCAGCTCGCTGGCCAGCAGCTCGGTGGTGGCCGCGAGATCGTCCAGCCCCCAGGCGGCCAGCTGGTTGCGGACGTATTCGCGGGCCTGTCCGGCCGCGCGGGGATCCTCCGGAAGGACGCAGGAGACGACATCATCGGTGTCGATGGCCCGTGTGTGGGCGATCAACAGCACTGCGTCGTCGTTCATCCGGCGGTGGTCGGGCAGCAGGGCCGAGACGACGGTGTCGCACAGACCGTCCAGGCGCCGGATGTCATCGTCCTCGTCCGTCGCCGTGAAGGCGGGCATCGCATGCTGGGAGAGGACCTGCTGGAGCCGGGCCAGTCCTTGGTCGACGAACTGGGTGGCGGATTCGACGAGCCCATCGGTGCACAGGACCAGCAGGCTCTCCTCGGGCAGGAGCACCTGGTGCGTTTCGAACGGCGGCTCAGCGGCACCCAGCGGCGGGTCGGCTGTCAGGTCGGGCCTGTGGACGCTGCCATCGGGGTGGACGACGACCGGCGGGGGATGACCGGCCAGAGCGAACGAGCACATCCGGGTGGTCGGGTCGAAGACGGCGTACAGGCAGGTTGCGTAGCAGTCCTCGCCCAGGTCGCCGACCAGGTCGTTGAGACGGCTGAGCAGTTCGTCAGGGGGGACGTCCAGGTCGGCGAGGGTGCGTACCGTGGTGCGCAGCTGGCCCATGGTGGCTGCTTCGTGGATGCCGTGTCCCATGACGTCGCCGATCACCATGGCAACCCTGTCGGCGGACAGCGGGATCACGTCGTACCAGTCGCCACCGACCTGCTCGCCCCTGCCCGCGGGCAGGTAGCGTGCGGCGGCGCGGACGCCAGGCAGGCGGGGTAGCGTCTGGGGCAGCAAGGAGTTCTGCAGCTCCTGCGCCCGAGCGTGCTCCACGTCGTACAAGCGGGCCCGCCCCAACGACTGGCCGACCAGACCGCTCAAGGCGGTCAGCAGCGTGCGCTCCTCGTCGGTGAAGGAGCGCTGCCGGGCGAAGGACACCGAACACATGCCGATGGCATGCCCGGAGGCGATCATGGGCAGGAACGCCCACGCGTTCTTCTGAGCCTCCGCCGGTATGTGTTTCAGTGTCGGATAGCGTTGGCAGTACTCTGCGGCCGACTCGATGAACCGGGGAGCACAAGCCTCGAACACGTCGGCGGCCACCGGGTAGTCGGTGACGGCGAGGCCGTCGAGCAGGTCGAGGAGTTCCTGCGTGTATCCGGCCGAGTCGACCACATGCTGTCGGCCGCTTTCGAACACCCAGACTATGAGCCCGTCGGCGCCGAACGAGGGCAGGACGTGCTGTGCGACGGCCTGTACGACCTCCCGCGAGGTGACGGCCTCGGCGAGCGCGGCGGTCAGTTTGCCCATCCGGACCGTCCGCTCCGAGCCGGCCACGGAACGGCGAGCGGGTGGCGTGCCGGGCAAGTCCTTCAGTCGGGTAGTGGCCCATTCCGCCACCGAAAGCAGAAAGGATCGCTGTACTTCTTCCGGCTCGCCGGACCCGGCGATGATCACGGACAGTACGCCGATCGGTCCTTCGGCACCGAGGAGCGGCACTGCCGCCGTGCCGGCTGCCCCGATGCCCAGGCTGTCCCCGCTCACCCAGGCATAGCCACCGCGCCGCACGGCGCGTACGGGGGCCACGTCCTGCTCATCGGACAGATCCGCCCACACCTCGGCGTTCTCCGCGGCCAAGCCGGTGGCCGCGACCAGGCGCAGCCGGTGAGTAGCGGGATCGCACCAATGCAGGAACGCGCCCCGGCCCTCCAGGCACTCGGCGGCTTTGAGAGCCAGCGTCAGCGCCTCCATGCCCTGTGGCGTGTCGTGCGGAGCAGTCGCAGGGCTCAGCTGTGAGCGTCGGGGAGGGCTTCCGGCTTCGGCTGCGGTAGAAGCCACCTCGCCTCCTACTTGCTCCTGGGTCGCAATTCGGCGCATATAACAACAGGGACGGCAAATCGGGCAAATTTCCAGTACTCACCCTACTCCGCACCCGCCCGCATCCGCGCGGAGCGCTGTCCGCCCGCGACGCGGACGGGCACAGGGCGCGACATCGGCAAGCCGGGTGTTCGCGGTGTGGACGGCGTGGTCGAAGTTGGGCACTCCGGTGCCAGTCGTGACCGTCGTATCTCCGTGTGACAGTGGCCTTGGGGCCACTGTCGAGCCACGACGGCGGTCCGCTCCGGGGGAGCATCTCACCACGACTGCCGTGGTCGGCTGTGAGATCAGGCGGGCGCGCAGATGGCCTCGACGAACTCGGCGACCTCGTGTCGGTTCAGGTGTCGTGCGATGTCGGCTTCGCTGATCATGCCGATCAGCCGGTGAGCCTCGATGACCGGCAGGCGTCGGATCCGGTGCTGCTCCATGAGGCGCAGGACCTCGGCCGCGTCGGCGTCGGCGTCGACCGTGATCGGCTTGCCCTGGGCGAGTTCGCCCGCGGTGGTCGTCTTCGGGTCCCTGCCCTCCGCGAGGCACTTCACCACGATGTCGCGGTCGGTGATGATCCCGTGCAGCCGGTCGTCGGCACCGCAGATCGGCAGCGCCCCGACGTCCAGTTCACGCATCCTCCGCGCCGCTGCCTCCAGCGTTTCGCTCTCCTGCGCACAGGTCGCTCCAGCGTGCATGATCTCCCGCGCAGTGCTCATCACCGTTCCTCCTTCGTGCCGTTGATCCAGAGCTCACCGCGAAGTTGCCGGGGATTCTGACGTCGGGCGCCGACGAGTCCCCGGTCATGGTCCGATAGGCCCAGTCCGGGCCGGTGACGGGCCCTGAACGGACAGGGCCGGCCGTGCGCGAGCGGGCGCACACGTGCCGAATGCGTTCCTCCGCCGGGGCGGGTGCCCTCGATGACGATGTGGTCTGCGACTGCGGCCTTCATTTCTCTCGCACTCCTGGATGTTCGGGCCCGGCTACGGGTGGCGCCGCTGACGGAAGGCCGATGGTCCGGCCGGTGACGGCGGAGGGAGCGATCCCGATCCACACATGGCGTTCACCCCCGGCCCACGGGTCCGGGTCGCCCTCGCGCATCAGCTGCTCAATCGCCACCTGATCGTCGACACGGACCGCCGTGCCCGAGACCAGAACGCTCCAACCGCCGCGCAGCGCCTCGTCGATGT
>NZ_JBSFJV010000125.1:0-18058 GCF_053598235.1 Kitasatospora sp. NPDC001159 | reverse complement strand
ATTTTCTGTTCCCCGGCTCTTCCCCGGCGGGCGCTCCATGCGGTGACTCGAAGCCCGCGCTGTGCGTGCTTCGGACAGTCCCTTGAAGGAGATTTTTAATGGCTAATGGCACTGTGAAGTGGTTCAACTCGGAAAAGGGCTTCGGCTTCATCGAGCAGGAGGGTGGCGGCCCCGACGTCTTCGCCCACTACTCGAACATCAACGCCAACGGCTTCCGTGAGCTGCTCGAGGGCCAGAAGGTCGAGTTCGACGTCACGCAGGGCCAGAAGGGCCCGCAGGCCGAGAACATTCGCCCGCTGTAGTTCTTCTGCCATGGCACCCGCCTAGCAGCGAGGGGCCCGCACCGCGCACAAAGTGCCCGGTGCGGGCCCCTCGGTCATCGCGCCACGGCGCATCCCTCCGGCCGTTCAGGCCCCTGATCACGATGGTCAACCACTGGGGCAGGCCAGCGTGGGCGCCCGCCGACGCCGCCTCTCTGGTTCATCGCGATGGACGACGCACGATCCGTGCACTCACTGACGGCTCACTGTCAGAAGCGCCCTGTCCAGGCCGGAGCTGGACCTCACTCCCGCCGACGGCCTGCACATCACACTCAGTCGCGTTGCGGTGGCCGGTGACAAGGTGAGGTCGGGCAGAGTGCCGAAGGTCACGGCGTCTTCTCCGCCGGGGTGGTTCGGGCGGGTCACGGCTGCTGCGGGATCGGTGCGCCCGGAGCGGCGAGGTGGAACAGCAGCCTCGGTCCGAGCCGTTCCGCCTGGTCGGTCCCGACGACCAGCACGAGGTCGCCCTCAGCGGTCGTCTCGAAGATCCGCTGCTCCAGACCGGGTTCACACGGTCGGGAGCGGACGCGGTGGACGGCTCCTGCTCCGAGCGCCCGGAGGGCGGCCTGCTCGACCTCGTCCAGCGGATCAGGTGCGAGGTGGGCGGCAAGCGGGGTGCTGATTGGCAGCAGCACCGCGTGGTCGGCATCGCCGAGAGCGGCGCCGAGTTCGGCTGCGTGCGCGCTGGTGCGGGCGATGCCGTCCGGCTCCAGGACCACGACCAGCGAGCCCTCGGTGAGCATCCGGGCGGCCGTGACGTCCTGGGCGATCTCGCGCGGGTGCCGGGCACGGGAGTCCACCACGGTGATGCCGGACTGCGTGCCAACCGTGGCCAGCGAGCGCTCGACGCCGCGGAAGGCGCCGGCTCGCTCGGCGAGGGCCCGCGGGTCCTCGCCCAGGATCAGGGCGGTGGCGATGGCGGCACACACGGCCAGCGCGTGGTGGCGGCCGGTGACCGGGAGGACGAAGGCGTGGTCCGTCCCCTCGTGTCGAAGGGTGACGCGGAAGTCCTCGCCGGTCCAGCGGGGCCTCGTGATCCACACGGTGTCGGCCGGGTCGGTGCCGACGGTGACCACATGCGGTCCGGGCCGGTCACCCAGGCGCTCGCGCAGGATCTTCACGCCGTTGTCCCAGGTGGGCAGGATGACGGTGTCGGCGCGGCGGGCGAGGCGCTCGGCGGCGTCGAGGCCCGCGATGTTGTCCTCGTAGTGCGGGGCGTTCGCGCCGGTGGACAGGATGAGCGCGGCGGCGAAGTGGGGCTCGTGGTCGAGGAAGTGCGGTGCGGGGCGGTGCTGCCAGGCGCCGGGCGGAGCGGCCTCATGGGTGGTGGTGTCAGGGCAGAAGTCCGCGACGATCCGGCCGTCCCCGGCGTGGCCGGCGCTGCCACCGCCGGCCGGGGCGTTCAGGACCCAGCCCGTCCGGCCGTCATCCAGCACGGCCGCCAGGGCGGCTGCCGCGCTCGCGGTGCTGTGACTGCCCGCCACCGCCACCGCCCCGGACCCTGCCTGGGCACAGATGGCCGTGAGCGCGACGGCCCGGCCGAGAATCGGCAGCCGCAGCACCTGGGCGTGGTCGAGTTCGGGATGTGCCCCGGCGAAGACACCCGACCACACCACGGCGGACCGGTCGGTGCGCACGTGCTCAGGCTCGAAGCCCACCCGCACCTGGACGCCGACAGCTCTCAGCGCGGCCACCGCCGGGTTGTCCCGGTCGGCCTCGGGGACGCTGCCGGTGACGTCGGCGCCGCTGCCGGCCAGCCACAAGGCCAGGCCCGCCATGCCGGGAGCGGCGACATCGACCAGGTGTACGGCCCTCAGCAGATCGGGCACGGCGGACGTGGCCGGGCCCGCGACGGGGCGGCTGCCGGGGTGGGTGGTGGGATCCATCATGGTCTCCAACGGGAAGTCTATGGAAGGAAGTTGGGGGCGATCCATCGCCGATCCGGGGCTCATGCCTGGGTGAGACCGTGCTCCAGCTCGGCGGAGGTGACGGTGGCGGCGCCTTTCGTCTCCGGGGCTCCGCCTGCGCCAGGGGTGGATGGCCGGTGGCGGGCCTGTGCCCGACCGGAGCGCGTCCGATCGGTGGACCGTGCTGTGTTGCCTCGGTCTTCTGCTGACCGCCGTTCAGCGTTGCGAGGTACTCGGTCCCGAGTTCATTGCCTATGGCGGGTGAGGCATCGTCAGGGCTGTCCGTCCGGCCTTGGACGCGCGGTGTTTTCCGCGGCTGCGGTGCCCGGGGGTTTCGGTGAGCGTCTGCGACCAGGTGGCTACCGGGTTGCCGAGCCAGCGAGTGGCCGGTGGCACCTCCTCGCCGCGCATTACCAGCGAGGCCGCGCCGACCGGCGAGCCCGGCCCGAGGGCGGCCCCAGGCAGGATGATCGAGTGCGGCCCGATCGACGAGCCCTCGGTCAGGTGCACCTCGTCCAGCCGCGGGACGGAGCCGCGGAGGCCAGCGGCAGCAGGCCGAAGCCGAACAGGCCAAGGCTGTAGACGAGTTCCCAGCGGCGCGACCGGTGATGCTCGGGGCGAGGCCAGCCGGAACGTCGCCGGCCCGCCCGGTCCCCGACGCCGCCCCGGGTGGACCGGGTGCCGACCCGGGCGCCCTCGCCGACCTCGACCGCGCCCGGTGCAGCAGGTCGCCGTCCAGCCACCAGCCGGCCAGGTCGACCTCGGGCTCGATCGAGCAGCCCGCGCCGAACCGGACGAGGCCGCTCACCGGCGGCATCGCGTGCATATGGAGGTCTTCACCGATCTCACAGCCAAGTGCTCGGGCGGCGTAGTAGCGGGCCAATGGGGTACCAGCCACTGCTGCGACGTTGAACATCGCGACCGTCCGTTCGGCGGCCCACAGCCGCAGGTGCACCGAGCCGCCGCGCGGATAGCTGCCGGGCTTCACCCCGGTGGTCAGCAGCCGGGCCGTGCCGGCCGCGAGCACCGCGCAGACCCGGGCGTCCCGCCAGATCATCTCGGCCCGCTCGTCCGGGTCGTCGGCGTCCACCGGGACGTACGCGGCGCCGACCCGCAGCACGGCGAGGACGGCGAGGTAGAGAACGGCGGTGCCGGACGGCACCCGCACACCGACCCGGTCGCCCCGGCCGATCCCCGCGGCGGCGAGCCGGCCGGCGAACTCGGCGACCTGGTGCAGCAGCGTGCGGTAGTCGAGCACCTCTCTGCCGGCGTCCAGCGCGGGGGCGCGCGGGCAGGCCTCGGCGGCCGCCACGAGGGTGTCGAGCAGCGTGCGGGCCGGGGCAGCCAGGCGAGCGGCCAGAGCGCCCCGGCAGTTACGTCTGGAGTGACCTCGCCGGGACTTTCCGCCCCGAAGCACTCGAATGTCTCCATCGCATGTCTCCATCGGCAGGGCTTCTCGACTCTCTGCCGACGGGACTCCTCATCCGCCGGCAGTCGAACGGGCGTGCAGACACCACGGCGATCACTTCGAAGTACACGGATGAACAAAGCATCAAATGCCATTCCCTACCGGGTCTGATCTGGAGTTCGATTGCGCCGTGATGGGTTGAAACCGGGTCGGTGTCCGGCCCGGCGGATCCAGTGCCGGTCGTCACCTCAGGAACGGCGGCGGGAGACCGCGACCTGGATGGCAACCGCGGGACGGGACAGGAAGGTTCCGGCCTGCGGTACGCCGCTGAGCGTATAGGCATAAAGACGTCAAGGTCCGTTGGCGGCATATGCCTTAAGAGATTGCTAAGGATTTGCTCAGTCTCGTCCGCGGCCCGCAAAGGCGCCCGCTGGGTCAGGACACTGCAGGTCGGAGCCGATGTGGCGGTGGCTGTGACGCCCTTGTCGCCATGAAGTGGATCACCGGAAGTGTGCCGGAAATGTCGGCCGTGCCCGTCGGGCCGGGTGAGCACTCTCCTGAATGAGCAAAACCTTATGTGTCGTTTAGGAATGGTGCTGAACGGAGCATCGAGTGCGTGGATCTCCTAGCATCCGTGTCACCGGCGACCGATCTGCCGGGCCGTCAGCCCGTAACCGTCCTGGCCGGCCATTGCCGGAGAACGACCGTGATTACGATCCTCCCCCTGTCGGCAATCGCCTCCTGCTTCTTCCCCGACGAGGCATCCGCCGCGCCGATGCCTCCTTCAGGAGTACTGACATGAAACACGATTCGTCTCACCATCGCGCCCCCGGTCGTAGCCGCAAGGTGATGGCGCTCAGCCTCGGCCTGGGTGGCGTGCTCACCGTCGGCGCCGCCGCCCTGGGAGTGTCCTTCGCCGCCACCACGCCCGCGCCGCCCGCCCAGCCCAACATGAACTGCACCCTGAGGGTGCCCGCCAACCCGCTCACCGCGAAGGGCCTGGCCACGCCGTACGTCCTGTCGGCCACCGACGCCGCTCAGGGGGCGTGCCACGAGGCCAACGCCAACCAGTCGGCGTTCGTCCAGGCCACCGTGGTCGACCCGGCCACCGGAGCGGTGTCCGTCTACAACCCCCTCGTGGTGGACAAGGGGACCGCGCCCGCCGCCGCGCCCGTCGTTCCGACCCTGCCGGCCGGTGCCGTCGTCGGCATCTGGTTCGGATTCAACGGCAACGTCCTGACCATGGCCGGGCAGACCGCCGCCGGAAAGTGCGTCGGCGGCACCCCGGGCGGCCAGCCGTTCGGGCAGTTCGCCTACTGCAACGCTCCCGCCTTCTTCACCGCGGCGAATGAGGCCGACAAGGCCGGCAAGCTGAAGATTCCGGCGCTGGGTACCGCCAAGGACGGCAAGCCCTGCCCGACCACCCGCGACTACGGTGTCATCGACCAGGACCAGAGCGACAACGTCACCTCCGAGTACCTGGCGACGGCGAAGGGCGCAACGGCACAGAAGACCAAGAAGAACTCCGCCGCGTTGGGCAGGAAGAGGAAGATGATGCAGCCCACCGCGTTGCTGAACGGCAGTGACAACCTGCTGCTCGACAACTTCATCGACCCCGCCCTCGGCTGCACCCCGTGGACCGCCCCGGACCTCGCCGACCCCGGCAGCAATGTCACCTCGCTCGCGCTGAACGAGCTGCAGGCGGCCAAGTTCCAGGCCGCCCCAATCGCCCTGGTCCCGCTCAGTGACCCCATGGTCCAGGAAGGCGGCATGCAGGACCCGGCCAAGGTCAACCTGTACCGCGCGGGTGTGGACCAGCCGCCGCTGGGCGGCGCCGCCAACGGTGACCCGTCGGCGTACTGCACCGGCATGACCACCGTCGGCGCCCAACGCATCGCCCTCGACAGGCAGTTCACCACCGCTGCGACCTCGCCGCAGGCCGGGCAGAACCTCTTCGACTTCCTCAGCCAGCGCTACACCGCCTCGCTTACCGGCCTTGGCTGCAAGCAGCCCGCCCCGACCCCGAGCACCGGACCGACTCCGACCGGCAACCCGAGCCCGAGCATGAGTGGCAAGCCCACTGCGAACCCGAGCCCGAGCATGAGTGGCAAGCCCACTGCGAACCCGAGCCCGAGCATGAGTGGCAAGCCCACTGCGAACCCGAGCCCGAGCATGAGTGGCAAGCCCACTGCGAACCCGAGCCCGAGCACGAGTGGCAAGCCCACCACCACACCCACCACCACGCCCATCAGCCAGTTCCCGCCCTGTTGCAACGCAGGGCAGTAGGACCGGTGCCGCCGGGCCCTTCCCCCCCGCCCGGCGGCACCCCTGCTCGTCACCCCGGACGAGCTACCGGGGTGACGAGCAGCCCGGGCGATCGCGTCGGCGCCGGCGCGTGGCCGGCCACCAGCGCCGCAACTGCCGGCGGCATAACAGCAAAGAGAGTCGTGCCAATGCACTCCAGATCACGATGTCAGCGCTGCCCTTTCGACGGGCCCGGCACCGGCCACATCTGCAATCCACGATCCGACGCCCCGTTCCCGCCGGATTCCCGCTTCGACCTGCGCATCCCGCCATACGTCCAGGACCTCGATGTGCCGGAGGCGGGAACCGAGGCGGAGACGGTCGTGTTCCCGGTCATCGGCGAAGCGGATCCGTCCGCCGAGCACCGCGCCGGTGATCCCGGTCCCGGAAGACGCCGAGATCCACAGTTATCCGGGGCCACCGCCCGCCGGCTCACCCGCAGGACGGTGCTGTTCGTCGTGCTGGCCTTGACGGTGGGAGTGGTCCTGTATACGCAGATATTGGGACTGACCGCGCCGGCCGGCCCCGCGGACGGGATGGCGGTGGCCATCCCCGGCGGCCCGCTTGTGCAGAACACTTCCTCGCTTTCGCCGTTCGCGTCGTCCTTCCCGAGCGGGTCGCCGTCCCCGCAGCCGGTCGGTAGCACGCCGAGCCCCGCCGTACCCGCGCCGGTCGGTAGCACGCCGGGTTCCGCCGTACCCGCGCCGGTCGGTAGCACGCCGGGTTCCGCCGTACCCGCGCCGGTCGGCACCGTGCCCTCGGCCCCGCCCGTAGCCGCCGCCCAGGTGCTGGTGGACGCCGCGTCCGGCAACTGCCTGACGGCCGGCCCGGACGGCAGCCTGCAGATCTGGACCTGCGACGGGCGCGCCACGCAGCAGTGGACCCGTACCGCCGCCGACGAACTGCGCACAGCCAACAGCACGCTCTGCCTTGCTCCCGTAAAGGACTCCGGGCAGGACGGCACCCGGGTGATGGCCGGCCTCTGCACCGGATCGGACAGCCAGAAGTGGACCGTGCGCCCGGACGGCAATCTGGCCAACGCCAGATCCGGGCTGTGCCTGGACGTACTTGACGGATACCGGGCCAACGGCACCCCGCTCCAACTGTGGACCTGTCCCGCCCTGGTCGGACAGCTCTGACAACTCCGGTACGGCACAACGTTGTTGGCAATCGGCTCCGGCACGTCCCGAGGCACGGCGAAGCCAGGGGTGAGCGATCCCTTAGCAGAACCGAAAGTTCCACGGAGGCGGTGTTTCGGAGAATGGACAGGCCTTAGTGTCGGTCTCAGTCAGCCCGGCTCCGAGGGCTTTCCGTACCGGGCTCGCGGTTTCCCCGACCGCTCCGCCGCACGGTCCGTCCGGCAGACGGACCACGGGCTTCACGCCCCTGGCACACACCGTGCCGCCGGCCCCCGGCTTCCTGCCGTTCCACCTGCGGCCCCTCGTGTCCCCGACCCGCACAGTGAGGATCACCCCATGAACGACATGACCGTCCCCACCGGGGCAGCCGCCCCGGAACGAGCCGCCGAGCTGCGTTGCACAGTTCGCCCGCTCTGGGAACACGTCGCCGAAGTCGGTGCCCCCATGGCGGAATCGGCCGCCGAAGCGCCGTGGCGGGTCGCCACCGACGAAGCGGTGAGCCGCCGGCCGGGGTCCCCCAGCTCCGCCACCTGTCGTACCACACCCATCGGATCACCCATCCTGGAGGAACGCAGCATGGAACGCTCATCCCGAACTCCCGCTTCCCGTCCCCGCAGTGGCGTGCGCCCGCCGACCGGCCGCCGACCGGTGGTGTACGGCCTCCTGGCCGCGGGCACGTCGGTGCTTGCCGTCGCATGCGTCCCGACCCTTCCGGCGGCAGGATCTCCCGGCGCCCCGGTGCCGTCGGTCAGCATGACCGGATCCGGTATGCCCTCCGGTAAGCCGAGCGGTATGCCCACCAGCGGAAAGTCCGGTATGCCGACGCCCAAGCCCACCGGCATGCCCTCCGGTAAGCCGAGCGGTATGCCCACCAGCGGAAAGTCCGGTATGCCGATGCCCAAGCCCACCGGTATGCCCACCGGCATGCCGGCGCCGATGCCGACCGGTATGCCCACCGGCGTTCCGACGTCGATGCCGACCGGTATGCCGACCATGACGGGTTCCGGCCCCACTCCGGTCTTCGGCAACCACTGGTAGGCCCGCCGCAGCAACCTGCCCGGAAGTTCACTCGTGCACTCAGGGCGGCGCCGATCATCCGTGCAGGTCTCCGGTGTCGCCGGAAAGTGTGTGAACCGGTCTGCCATGAGATCAGGCGGCCGCCACTCGACGAGGAGAGACCTTGAGGAAATCGAATTCACCAAGCCGTCGTTCGGCAGCGGGGGCGTTCGGGCGGCTTCGCGCCGCAGTCGCCGGGGAGGCCCCGGAGCTGCCGCGGTTGCCCGTTCCGATCCTGGCCGTCGCGCTGGTGGTGGTCCTCGGCGTGGTCGCGACCGTGTTGCAGGCTCTCCAGCTCCCGGCGACGGCGCACAACCGCAGCGGCACGGAGGCGGTGCACCGGTTCGTCGACTTCTTCTTCGGCGTGCTGACGCTGATGGCCCTCAGCGGCAGCGTCACCCTCGGCCTGCTCGCAGCCGATCGTACGATCCTGACACCACGTCACCGAGTGGTCGTCCAGGCGCTGCACCGCGCGCTGTCCACGGCCGCTGTGGTGACCCTGGTGATCCACGTCGGAAACAAGGTCGCCGAGGGCCACGCCGTGCCGGCCGCGGCCGTGGTGCCGTTCGCTCCCGGCACCCGGTTCGTGGTCGGCGTCGGCACTCTCGCCGCCGAACTACTCGTCCTCGCCGCCGTGACCGGCGCACTGCGTGGACGGTTCGCCGCCAACCCCCGCCTCACCAGGCTGTGGCGGCCCATGCACTGGGTCGCCTACGCCTCCTGGCCGCTCGCCCTCGCCCACGGACTGGAGGCCGGCCGGTCGGCCAAGGGCTGGGTCATCTGGTCCTACGGCATCAACATGGCCGCCGTCGCCTTCGTCCTGCTGATCAAGTTCCTGTACGGCGCGGGCAGGAACACCACCGGCGTCAACGCCAACCGCCGTCTGCTGGCCACCGATCTCACCACCCCCGGCGAGCGCGCGAACACCGCGACATCCGGCGACCAGTTGCCGGTCTTCGGTGAATCCTCCGCCCTGCTCGCCCTCGACGTGGACTTCCCGCCCGGCGAACCCGCGGCCACCGAAGAACCCGCGAGCGCGCAACCCGTCACCACCCAATGGGACACCGGCGAACTCAATGCCATGCTCGTCGCCGAGCGCCAGCAGTACCTGGCCGAACAGGCGGCGCTCCAACAACAGCAGCAGCAGTACCAGGCCCAGTTCGCGGTGAACGGGTGGGACACCGGCGAACTCAATGCCATGCTCGTCGCTGAGCGCCAGCAGTACCTGGCCGAACAGGCGGCGCTCCAACAACAGCAGCAGCAGTACCAGGCCCAGTTCGCGGTGAACGGGTGGGACACCGGCGAACTCAATGCCATGCTCGTCGCTGAGCGCCAGCAGTACCTGGCCGAACAGGCGGCGCTCCAACAACAGCAGCAGCAGTACCAGGCCATGCCCCAGACGCCTGCCACGTTCTGGGCCCCAGAGAGACTCGCCTCCGCGCTCGACCTCCGACAGCAGCCGGCGTACCCCCAGCCGGACGCACCCCAGGCCTTCCCCGGCCGGCCCGGGTCCGCGTATCCGGCCGGCGTCGAGGCGCAGTACCCGTCCACGGACCTGACCTGGACCACCGGTGTCCAGTGGCCGCAGCCCACCCAGCCCCAGCCGCCCGTGTACATCATCGACTCCTGGCAGAACCCCTGACGGGCGTCAACCCACCAAGCAGCGTGTCCTGCGCGATCGGCGGGCCCCGCCCAGGATTCGGATCGATGCACCGTCGATCGTATCCGTACCACCGCCTTCGACGTCCGACGACGAAAGGATGATTGACGTATGCCCAGAACCCTGAACAGGCACCAGTCCCCGGGCAGCCGAGGCCGGGCGGCCAAGCTCAGCCTGACCCTCGGTGGGCTGCTCGTCGTCGGCGCGTCCTTGCTGAGTGTCTCCTTCGCCGACACCGTCCCCGTCGCTGCCCCGCCCGCCCCCTCCGATCCGGACTGCACGCTCACCGTGCCCGACGCACCACTCACCGCCCGCGGGCTGGCCACCCCCTACGTCCTGACAGCCACCGACCCCGCCAAGGGCCCTTGCCACGAGACCAACTCGCACCAGGCGGCCTTCGTGCAGGCCACCGTGCTCGACCCGGACACCGGAACGGTCTTCGTCTACAACCCGTTGGTGACCGACAAGGGCAGCGAGCCCGCCGTCGCCCCCGTTGTGCCCAAGCTGCCCGAACACGCTGTCGTCGGCATCTGGTTCAGCTTCGACGGCAACACCCTCACCCTGGCCGGCCACGCCGCCGCCGGCAGGTGCGCGGGCCGTTCGCCGAAGCAGCCGTTCGGCCAGTTCGCCTCCTGCAATGCCGCCGAGTTCTTCAACTCCGCGTGGTCCGCGCAGAGCGCCGGTCGGCTCGTCGTGCCGCCGCTGGGCATGGCCCGCGACGGCCGCCCCTGCCCGACCACCCGCGACCTGGGCATCGTCGGGCAGGACCACGACGGCAACGTGACCACCGAGTACCTGATCACCGTGCGCGGTTCGACAGCACAGCGGACGGCCGCCACCACCGGCCGGCTGTCCGGCTCGACCGTGGTACGCAGCGCCGTCGCACCGCCCACCGGCAGCGACAACCTGCTGCTCACGAACTTCATCGACCCGGCGCTCGGCTGCACGCCGTGGACGGCTCCCGACCTGGCGGACCCGGGCAGCAAGGTCACCTCGCTCGCCCTGAACGAGCTCCAGGTGGCGAACTTCAAGGCATCCCCCGTGGGCCTGGCCCCGCTCCCCGGAAGCCCCACCGGCCGGCCGACCACGGCAGGCAAGGACCGGAACCGGCAGTTCCCCGCTGACGGTAACCCGCCGCGGGCCGACCACGCCACAACCGCTGATCTCCGCACCTACTGTCAGGCCCTCGCCACCGTGGACACCCAACGGCTCCTGCGGGACGAGGAGTTCACTGCCAAAGCCGCCTCGCCGCAGCCCGGACGCACGCTGTTCGACTTCCTGAACCAGCGGTTGGCCGACTCCTTCACTGGCCTCGGTTGCCGCCAGTTCCTCGCGCTGGCCCCCAGCCCGACGGCCGGCGGAATGCCGACCGGCATGCCCAGCCAGACCCCGACGGCCATCGGTACCCACTTCTGAGCCTGTGCCGATGTCCGGGTCCCTGGTCAGCCCATGGTGAAGAGGAAGCTGTCGGAGTTGTAGTAGTTCGGCAGGTGCACCAGGAGTGAGCCCGGGTGCGGTGGATTCTCCTTCGGCCAGTCCTGGGGGCCCAGGAGGTGTGCGGGATAGTCGCCGGAGGAGACCGGCGGCACGAACAGGAGGCGGAATGCGGCTGCCTGGGGGGCCGGAGCGAATCGCCAGAGCTGCTCGGTACGCCCGGCATCGGATCGGCAGGCCTGGAGGGTGACGGTGACGCTGTTCCCGCCCGCCGTGGTGCCGTCGAGACATGTCCCGGTCCCGGTGTTGCGCAGCTGGTAGGTGTCCTGTCCGGCTGGTAGCCGCTGCCAGCGCTGGGTGGCCTGGCCGTTGCACTGCTGGAGCTGCAGCGGGCCGGCGGTCTGCGCGGTGGTCTGCGCGGCCACCTGTGTGACGGCCTGTGCGGCGGTCGTGGGGCCGACACAGAGCTCCGAGGCGCGGTTGACGAGCGGAAGCCCGGCGACCGGTTGCGTGGGCGAAGGGGTGGTGTCGGTGGGTGTGGCGGTCGCCGGTTGCGTGGGCGATGCGGGGGTGTCGGTGGGCGCGGCGGTCGGGGCGGGTGCGGCGGCCGGGGTGGGCGGAAGGGAGGACATCGCGGCCGAGCCGATCTCCGGGGACGCACTGTCGAAGCTGTTGGTCGGCAGCGGTCTGCCGGGAGCGGGCAGGGTCGGGGCGTCGGCCGGCTGCAGATGTTCCCCGGCCCTCTCCACGGTGGTGAGGAGCAGGCCGGCGATGGCGAGTGCGGCCAGGGCCCCGGCGCCTGCCGCGGCGACGGGTATGAGCAGGCGCCGGCCGGTTCGACCGTCGGTGCGAGCCGGTCGGGGCAGGCGCCGACTCCTTTGGTGGGTACCGGGGTTGGGATCGTCGGATTTCGGATCGCCGGGTACGGGGCCCTGGGGCTCCGGCTCGGGTGCGAGGGCCACGGCCGACGGTGACGGTCCCGCGTTCCACAGCACCAGTGCCTTGAGCAGGGCGGGCCGTTGCCAGGTGCGGATGGCGTCGAGGTCCGCCCGGAGACCTCGGCAGCTCTCGCACTTGGCGAGGTGGCGGTCGAGGTCGTCGGGTTCGCCGCTGGTGGTGTGTCGGACGTGGTCGCCGAGGCGTGCGGCCAGGTGCCGGCAGGAGCGCTGGGGCGCGCGGGAGGCGTACGCCTGGAGGCAGGCGTCCTGGAGACGGCGTCCGACAGGGCTGTCGGTGCACGGGGCGGGCGACCCGGTCGTGTCGTCGAGGCGCTGCCACAGATCTTCCTGTCGTGCCGCGGGCAGGCTTTCGAACGCGCTCAGGATGAGCGAGTCCGCTTCCGCAGCGGTGAGCGCCGCGCGCGCCGACGTATCTCCGTCGCCGGGCCGGGGAAGGTCCGCGAGCCAGGCGGTGAAGGCCGGGCTCAGTGCCGATCCACGTCCCGTGTCGGCCCATTCGGCCGCCGTCCTGGTCACCCCGGCCAGCAGGCGCAGGCGGCTCGGGGCCGGGGCGCCGCCGGGGCCGTCGGCTTTCCCTGCCCGCTGCCACGCCTCGTGCGCGAGCTCCTGCGCGGCGCGGCTGTCGGTGCTGCACGTGTGGGCGTACGCCAACACGGCCTCGTGGTGGCGTCGTGTCGACTGGGTGGCGATGGGCCCGTCCGGCTGTTGGCTGCCCGGGAGCCGGTGGGCGGCATCAGCTTCCGGGATCGTCGCGGTCCCCGAATGTGGCATCTTCACTCCTGAGCATGCCGGTGGGAAGGCATGTGGTCGAACAGTCACTGCTCGGCCCCGGGTGCGGAGGTGGGGCCGGGTGCCGCGGCGGGCCGGAGGATGCCGTGGGTGAGGCAATCTCGCTCGGCGCCGTGACCAGTGGAATCCATGGCGGGCGTTCCCTGGAGGATCTCCGGATCCGGCGCCGCCAAGGTCCACCGGTGACAAGACCTTGGCGGGAAGCGGAATTTACCAGCTGGTAGCGGTCGGCGAAAGGTGATGAATCGTCAGTGTGCGAATGCGTTCGTGAGACGTTCCGTCAGTAAAGGATTCTTTCGATTGTGTTCGGGTCGCGGGCGGAAGGGAGTCGAGCCTTGCTGCGTCTCGGTCCCTCAGCCGTGCCGGCCGCGCGGCTTCTGCGCTCCCCGACGGCGGTTGCGCCAACGGCGGCCGAGGGGCCGGCGCTCCTGGGTCGCCAGTGCGAGGTCCAGCTCCACCCGTGCTCCACCCAGCGGGCCGGCCCCGATGCGGAGGCTGCCGCGGGTGGACTCGGCCGCGTTGCGCGCGATGTCCAGACCGAGGCCGGTCGATCCGGCGCCGCTGGCCCCTCGGGAGAGTGCGACGACCGGGTCCGCGATGCCCGGCCCGCCGTCCTCGACCACCAGGACGACGCTCTGGGCGGTCCGCCGTACGCTCACGGTGAAGCGGGTGCCGTCCGGGGTGTGCCGGAACACGTTGCCCACCAGGGCGTCGACTACGGCCGCGACGTGATCGGCCGGCAGCTGGACCGGCGTTGGCTCGTCGGTCGCCTCGAAAGTGCAGGCCCGGCCCTGTTGCTCGGCGAGGACGGCCCAGAAGCCGACGCGGTGGGCGGCGACCTCGGACACCTGGCATGACTCACCCGGGGCCGGGTCGAGTCGTCCGGCGCCCGTGCCGCCGGGCGCGATGCCCGACTGCGCCCTGGTGGGCCTGGTGGACAGGGGCGTGCGGGCGGCGACGATGATCGCGTCCAGTTCGGCCTCGAGTTGTTCGACCGCCTTCGCCAGCTGGGGTGCGGCCGGTGCGGAGCCGATCCGTTCGGCTGCGAGGCGCAGCGCGGTCATCGGGGTGCGCAGCCGGTGCGACAGGTCGGCGACCAGCTCCCGCTCGGTCGCCAGCAGCTGCCTGACCCGGTCGGCCATGGTGTTGAAGGCGTCGCCGACCGCCCTGAGTTCGGGCGGGCCGGTGGGTTCGACGCGGGTTCCGAGATCACCCGCGCCGAAGGCCGCCGCGGCGTGGGAGAGCTTGCGTGAGGCGCGCACCACGCGGGCGCCGAGGCGGTCGGCGACCAGCACCGAGCCGATGACCAGTCCGGTGGCGAGCAGGGCCATGATGGTCCAGGCCCGGGTCAGTCCGCGGTTCAGCTCCGAATCGGGCACGAACTCCTCGATCACGGCGATCTGGTCGTGGTCGAGCAGGACGGGCTGGAGGTAGTCCCGGCCTCCGGGAACGTCGCCGGTCAGAGTGGTCCTGCCCTGCGTCGCCCGGTTCAGCAACGGGGTTTCGGCGTGCGTGGTGCCCAGCCGGCTGCCGTCGGGCAGATGGATGCAGAGCTGGCCCGTGGTGTCCGTGCGGGCCACCGCCTTGGCGAGATCGGGCTGGTCCGGGTCCAGTGTCAGCAGCGGCATCGTGGTGTTCACGCGCTGCTCGGCGGCGAGCATCGCCTGGGTCTGGACGTGGGTGCGCAGGAGCAGAGCGAGGGGGACGAGGAACGACACGGTGACCATGACCGTCACCGCGAGTGCGACCGTGGCAAGGGCGGATCTCACCGGGGCGACACCAGCTTGACCCCCACGCCCCGGACGGTGTGCAGGAAGCGCGGCCGGGCGGCGCGCTCGCCCAGCTTCCGGCGCAGGCAGGACAGGTGCACGTCCACGGTCTGCTCGTCCACGTACGTCTGCCGCCACACCTCGGCGAGCAGCTGCCGTTTGGAGATCACCCGGTCGGCGTTCAGCGCCAGGAACGACAGCAGGTCGAACTCGCGCCGGGTCAGGCCGATCTCGCGGCGGGCGAGATGGACCGTCCGGGCGAGCGGGTCGATCCGCAGATCGCCCAGCACCAGCGGCCCAGGGCCCGCCCCGGGGGCGCCGCCCCCAGGGGCGAACGTGCGGGCGGGGCCGGTGCAGCGACGTAGTACGGCGGTCAGCCGGGCGAGCAACTGCCCGCCGGAGAACGGCTTGACCAGGTAGTCGTCCGCGCCCGCGTTGAGCAGCTTGATGATCTCGGCGTCGTCGTCCCGCGCGGTCGCCACCAGCACGGGGACCTGGGACAGTCCGCGGATCATCTTCAGCGCGTCGGCGCCGTCGAGGTCCGGCAGGCCGAGGTCCAGCACCACGGCGTCCGGCTGCCACTGGGCGACCTCGCGCAGCGCGCCGAACCCGTCGGGGGAACTGCGGACCACCATCTGGTGGCTGGCCAGCAGTTCTATCAACGAGGCACGGATGGCGGGGTCGTCTTCCACCACGAGGACGGATGTCATGGCGCACACCGTAGCCGACGGGCCGATCCGGTTGACGGTGTCTTCGAACCGGCCAGCGGGCATGGGCGGGCACACCGGGCCGGTAGGCCGGCCACGGCCCCGGTTGTCGTGGATTTCCGCTGGTCAGCTGGGTACTGCGGGCGGGATTCGGGGAAATTTAGCGGAGCCTTAGGGGCTTCTTAGCGGAGGTGTCGCGAGCGGCTTCGGCTGCGTGGCCGCGGTTGCCGGAGTAGCATGGCCCGCCCTCGGGAACTGCCCGGCGCACCGGCGCCGGCATCGGTGGACATCGGTCGTGGACGGTTCCGGCGGGCGCGGCGGGATGCCGCGCCCGCCGGGGCGGTGTTCGGATGGGAGCGGTGTTCGGACGGGGTGGGCGACACGGCGGTCGGCCGGTGCGCCGGTGCGTGCGTCCTCGGACCCGTTCGTCCTGATCGCTCGCCGACGTGGTCAGGAGACCTTGAGCGCGGTGTCGTCGATCACGAAGCTGGTCTGCTCGGCGCCCGTGGCCTCGACTCCGGTGAAGGTGATCGTCACCTTCTGGCCTGCGAAGGCTGAGAGGTCGAGGGTCTTGTGCACGTAGCCGTCGGACGCGTCCCGGTTGGTGTAGGTGGCCAGGGTGGTCGAGTTGGCCTTGACGGTCAGGGTGTCGGCGCCGGTGGACGGGTCGCAGCTGGCGACGTGCAGCCAGAAGCTGAGGCTGGCCTTGCAGCCGGCCGGCACGGTCGCCTGCTGGGACAGGGTGTCGGTGGCGGCGTAGGGGTAACCGCCCAGCCAGGCATCCCAGTTGCCCGTGCGGGGCTGCATTCCCGTGGAGTCGTAGATCACGGAGTCGGTGGCCGTCCAAGGCGCGGCCGTACCGGTCTCGAAGCCGGGATTGCCGAGCAACTGCGCCGGGGAGCAGGTGGCGGAGGGCCGGGCGGGGGTCGGCTTGCCGGTCGGGGTGGCGGTGGGCTTGGCGGTCGGTGTGGGCTTGTTCGACGGTGAAGGACCGGTGGCGGTCGGTGTCGCGGACGGTGTGGTCCTGCTCGACGGTGAAGGACCGGTGGCGGTCGGTGTCGCGGACGGTGTCGGCGTGGGCTGCTGGCAGCCGAGACCGGTGGCGGACGCGGCGAGGCGCTGGGTGAGGAAGTCGAAGAGGTTCTGGCCGTCCTGGGGTGAGGGGACGGCGGTGGTGAACTGTTTGTCGAGGTTGATGCGCTGGGCGCCGAGCGTGGTGAGGTTGGTGCAGTAGGCCGTCGGATCGCCGTTGGCCGCGGCGCCGAGTGCGGGCTGGTTCACGCCCGCGCGGTAGAGGTTGGTCTTGTTCCGGTTCTGCTGGTTGTTCTCGTTGACCATGGGGTCGCTGAGCGGGACGAGTGCGACGGGCATGGCCTGGTACTTGGCGGCCTGGAGTTCGTTGAGTGCGAGCGAGGTGACCTTGCTGCCGGGGTCGGCGAGGTCGGGGGCCGTCCACGGGGTGCAACCCAGGGCGGGGTCCAGGAAGTTGTCGAGCAGGAGGTTGTCGCTGCCGTTGAGCAGTGCGGTGGGGCGCGCCGCTCCGCCGCCGCTCATGGTGGCGAGATTCTTCGCGGTCTTCTGGGCGGTCGTGCCCTGGGCGGTGGACAGGTACTCGGCGGTGACGTTGTCGCTCTGGTCCTGGTCGACCACGCCGAAGTCACGGGTGGTCGGGCAGGGTTTGCCGTCGCGGGCCGTGCCCAGGGGCGGCACCGCGAGCTTGCCCGCCGCTTCCGCGGAGTTGGCGGCGGTGAAGAAGGCCGGCGCGTTGCAGTAGGCGAACTGGCCGAACGGCTGTCCTCCCGGGGTGCCGCCCACGCACTTCCCGGTGGCGGTCTGGCCGGCCAGGGTCAGGACGTTGCCGTTGTAGCCGAACCAGATCCCCACCACGGCGTTGGCCGGCAGCGTCGGGACGACGGGCGCCACGGCGGGGGCGGTGCCCTTGTCGGTGACCAGGGGACTGTAGACGGATATCGCGCCGGTGGCCGGATCGAGGACGGTGGCCTGGACGAACGCCGACTGGTTGGCGTTGGACTCGTGGCAGGCTCCCTGCGCCGGAACGGTCGCCTCCAACGTGTAGGGCGTGGCCAGGCCTTGGGCGGTGAGCGGGTTGGCCGGAACCTTGATGGTGCAGTTCGGGTTGGGCTGGGCCGCCGCGTCGGCGTGCGGCGCGGCCGGCGTGGTGGCGGCGAAGGACACGCCCAGGACGGCCGCGCCCGCGCTGAGTACGGCGGCGAGGCCGAGGGCGGGCCTGGTCACCCGGCGGCTTCGGCCGGGGGAGCGGTGATGAGCTGATCGTGAGGTCATGTGGGTCCTCCGGCAAGGGTGCCGTGACGGCGCGATGGAGGGCTGGGGGAGCAGCCGCACGCGGACCGCTACTCGGGTCCACGCGGAAGTCCGCTTCGGTGGCCGCAGGCGGAGAGCGAGTCTCAACCTGCTGCGAACAGCGGTGCTTTCGATCGTAGGAGGCGGGCGACGCGGATGCCGCCGGCAGAGAGATCCCCTAAACGTCGCCTAATACTGCAACCGCACTTGATCATGGTTGACTTGGCGAGTGGTTGATCTTGGGGTGGGGCAGGTCGAGGAGTGGAAGGCGGCGCTGGCGGGGT
>NZ_JBSFJV010000124.1:0-18188 GCF_053598235.1 Kitasatospora sp. NPDC001159 | reverse complement strand
CCCCGCCAGCGCCGCCTTCCACTCCTCGACCTGCCCCACCCCAAGATCAACCACTCGCCAAGTCAACCATGATCAAGTGCGGTTGCAGTACTAGGGCGTGTTTCAAAAGCGCTGGTCACAGCCACTCGTTGATGGCTGCGACCAGCACGGTCGCTTCGTAGCGGACGGCGAGTTTGTCGTACCTCGTGGCGACCGAGCGATGGCGCTTGAGGTGGTTTGATCCCGCACTCCACGGCGTGGCGATCGCGGTAGTCGGCCTTGTCGAACTTCGGCGGCCGACCGCCGTGGGCACCGCGCTTCTTGCGGTTGGTGATCTGGTCGCGCTTCTCCGGGATCGTGCAGCCGATACGACGTCGGCGCAGGTAGACGCGATTCGCGCAGGAGCCGTAGGCCTTGTCGGCGCGGACCTTGTTCGGCCGGGTGCGCGGGCGTCCCGGGCCGAGCCGGGGTACCTGGATGCGGCCCAGGACCACCTGGAACTGCGGGGAGTCCCCGCGCTGTCCGGCCGTGATCACTCGCAGGGGTACCCCTTTCGGCTCGTCGCGGAGCCCGGTGCTCCGCGCGGTCGCCGGTAGGGAACCCCGCACACCTTGGCGTATCCCTTGGTGAACAGCCCCCTTGGCCACAACGATCACGTAACGGCCTTCACCAACGTTGGTGCTGCGAACGGCCGCCAGCGTTGGTTGATCGGCGTGTCACTGGTGGTGGGGTGGGTGAGGCGGCGGGGGCGGGAGGGTGGCGATGCCGGGTGCGCGTTCGGGCCAGACCAGCAGCAGGGGGCAGGGGGCGTGGTCGACGACGAAGCGGCTGGCGGGGCCGAGGCTGCGAGGCCCCAAGTGGGTGAGGTCGCCGTCGCGGGCAAGGATGAGCAGCTCGGCCCCCTGCGCCGCGGTGACGACCTCGCGTTCGACGCGGCCGGTGCGCTCAAGGCGGGTGCAGGGGCGCCGGAACCGGTCGGCCGCGGCGTCGAGGAGTTCTCGCGCGGAGGTGGCCGCGAGGTCTTCCAGTCGGGTGCCGGGGTCGCGCTCGGGGTGGCCGCGTCCGAGCAGGCCGGCGAAGGCGCCGTGCGCGACGCCCGGGATCTCCTGGCCGGTGACGTGGAGCAGGACGATCTCGGTGTCCGTGGGGGTGTGGGTGCGGGCGGCGTCGATGCAGGCGGGCCAGGTGCCCTCGGTGATCCAGACGACAACGGTCACGAGCGTCAGCCTCCGATGATCTGCAGTGATCCCCACAGAGCTACCACGGCCAGTACCAAAGCGGCAGGTACCACGAGCAACCCCAGGCGGGTGAACTCGCCCAGCTGAACGTCGGTGTCGTGCTCTTGGACGATGCGCCGCCACAGCAGGGTGGCCAGTGAGCCGGCGTAGGTGAGGTTGGGGCCGATGTTTACCCCGAGCAGCACCGCCAGCACCGCGCCGGGCCCGGCCGGGGCGGTGAGCGGCAGCAGGACCAGGGTGGCGGGCAGGTTGTTGATGACGTTCGCCAGGACAGCGGCCAGCGCGGCGACGCCGAGTAGGGCGGGCAGAGCCGTGCCGTGCGGGACCAGGTGCGCGAGCGCGGAGGCGAGGCCGTTGTCGACCACCGCCCGCACCACAATGCCCAATGCGAGGATGAAGGCCAGGAACGGCACGGCGGCGGAACGCACGATCGCTCTCGGGGTGGTGCGGCGCTGGGCCAGCGCCCGCACGGCCAGTACCAGGGCGCCGGCCAGTGCGGCCCAGGCTGGGTTGACGCCGAGCGCGGAGGTGAGCACGAACCCGGCCAGCGTGCCAACCACAGTGAGCAGGGCGAACAGCGGCATCTCGGGTGCCGCACCGGTGGCCGGGGCCTGGGCGCCCGCGTCCAGGTCTGCGGCGAAGAAGCGCCGCAGCACGAGATATTCAACGCCGATGGCCACCAGCCAGGGCAGGGCCATCAGCGCGGCGAAGCGGGTGAAGCTCACGCCTGCGGCGGCGAACGCGAGCAGGTTGGTCAGGTTGGAGACCGGCAGAAGCAGCGACGCGGTGTTCGACAGGTGCGTGCAGGCGTACAGGTGGGGCTTGGGGCGGGCGCCGAGTCGGGCGGCGGTCGCGAACACCACCGGGGTCAGCAGCACCACAGTCGCGTCCAGACTCAGCACCGCCGTGACCACCGACGCGACCGCGAACACCTGCACCAGCAGCCGACGCGGACGCCCCACCGCCGTGCGCGCCATCCACGCCCCGCACGCCTGGAACAGGCCCTCGTCATCACACAGCTGCGCCAGCACCAGCACCGCGGCGAGGAATCCGATCACCGGGCCCAGCCGCCCGGCCTCGGCCCCCGCGTGCGCAGGCGAGATCGCGCCCGTGCCGATCAGCACCCCGGCGGCCGGGACCGCGACCACCGCCTCCGGCCACCCCCACGGCCGCACCACCGCGCAGACCAGCACCACCACCAGCAGGCCGACCGACAAGACTTCCGCGAAAGACGTGTTCAGGGCCTGCTCCTCGCAAGTGGCAGTAACGGCGATCTTCCATCAAAGCAGGTGGAGCAACCCCGTGACATTTGGCGGCAGTCGACACCCCCAACAGCTCGCGGCCATGGGCGGTCACTCAGTGCAACTGTCGGCGTGGCCAGATGTCTCCCCGTCAAGTGGCTGCCGGTGGGGAGGTTGCCGCTGACAGATCCGCGACCTGTTCACCGGTCAGGCAGCGCTCCACGATCGCTTGTCGTCAGCCCCGTCGCGTCCGCACGTGTGCGGACTTTCATCGGGTGGCAAGTCCACAAGTGATCGGATTTGATCGTACAGCTCCCACAGGGCAGGCTCGGTGCCGCACAGTGGCGGATCCGCCACGGTCCGGCACGGAGGGAGCCGCATGTCCGGGACCGAGCACAGCAAACCGACTGCACATGTCGTTGTCGGGTACACCCCGCAGGACGGTTTCGTCGCCGTCCAACTCAATCCGCCCCCAGCGGAATACGTGTGGCACGACCGGCAGGCCGAGCACCACCAGGAACGGTTCGGGCCGGGTAATGGCTACCAACAGTGGCTCGCCGTCGACGCCGCCACCGGTGCCGTTTGGTTCGGGGACACCGACTGGCGAACCCAGGACGAGGACGCCGCCCCCTGGCTTCCGGGGCACCGCCGGGCCGCGGCCGGCGATGGCGCTCTGCCTTCCCCGGCCGTGTTCGCGCTCCTGCTCACCCACCGCTCTGTCGACGAGCAGGGCGCCGACACCTGGCGCTTCTTCAGCGCCGAGGAGCTCTACACACTGGCCCGACGGATCCTGGCCGTGGTCCAGCGGGTGATCGGCTCGCTGCATCGTGTGGGCCCGGCCGGGGATCTGGAGTGGTCCGCCGAGGCTGCCACGGCCTGGACCGATCTCGAACAGGCCTGCCTCTACACTCTCGATGCGACGGGCACGGTGACCTGGTCCGAACCCCGCACGAGCCCGGTTCCCGGATGGCGGGTCGAAGTGGCGGACTTCCTCGCCCGGAATCCGGAGCTGTGCGATCCGGCTTGGGCGACGGCTACCGACGCCGAGCTGGACGCCTACGCCACTTACGAACCCGAGTCCGGTTACGGCGGCGTTCCGGGACGGATGTGTACTCCGGCGGGCGTCCGGATCGAGGAGGGCTACACCTTCTACGGTCACCGTGCGGCTCTGTACGCCTACCGCGCGGCCGCTTGCGGCGACCGCGCCCCGGTCGAAGCCGGGCTCTGGCTGCGGACCAGCGATGCCGGACGGAGCAGTTGGGAGGACGCGAAGGTTGTGGGAGCGAGTCTCGCCGACGCCCCTGACTGCGTGTTGGACCACCTCGCCGAGACGTTCCGCAGCGCTGCGGCCGACGACGGCGTGGTCCTCACCGGCCTGACGGCCTACCTGCGGCAACAGCGGGCCGAGGAAAGGGCGGCGGTCGACGACACGCTTGCCGCCACCGGGGAGGAGCTGAAGCGCCTGGAGGAGTTGCTCAAGGAGGTCCGCCTGGTCCGGAACACCGTCCTGACCCGAGTCCTCAGCTGGACCGACGGGCGGGACGACGAGGTGATCGCCCGCCTCGCGGCGATGCCGCCCGTCGCCGTGGCCGAGTGGCGGGAGCGGCTCACCGCCGACCGGAGTGTCCGACCGGAGGGGTGAGAGGCTGCCCGGAGGACCGGCCCGCAGGCGGGCCGGCAACGTTCGGGTCCGAACTCATCGAGGCGTTGTCCCCACCTCATGAGAGGGCGGCCAGCGCCTGCGCGGCGAGCATTCGTTCCAGGCCCAGGAGGGCGCGTGGGGCGTGCCGGGTGTCGATGCGGACGGTGTAGATGAAGCGCGTCAGCTCCGGGTCGGCGAGGGGGCGTGCCACGACCTGGGTGCTACCCGGGGGGAGGGCCAGCCGCGGCATGACGGCGACGCACAGGCCGGCGGCCACGAAGCCGAGCACGGTGTTGAAGTCGTCGCCGTCGTATTCCAGGCGGGCCTGGAAGCCCGGTGTCTTGGCCATCTGAGCGAGCAGTTCCAGACGCAACGCGGCCTCCGGAGCCGCTATCCAGGTCTCGGACGCGAGGCCGGCCAGGTCGATGACGTCCCGGTGGGCGAGGTGGTGGTCGGCCGGGACCACCGCCACGACCGGGTCCCGCGCGACCAGCGTTCGGCGCAGCCCCCGGGGCGGCGGCATCGGGATGAAGTCGTAGTCGTAACTGAGGGCCAGGTCCATGTCTCCCCGCTTGAGCCGGCTGTAGCCGGCTTCGGGCTCCACTTGGGAGAGACTGACCTGTACATCCGGATAGGTCGCGTGAAGCTCTGCCAGCGCCTGCGGGACGATGCCGGCGGCGGCGGAGGCGAAGGCGCCGAGCCTGATCCGTCCGGCCGTGCCCGCACGCATGGCGTCGAGTTCCACGGACGCCGCCGCCAATGCGCTTCGGACGCGCTGTTCGGCGTCGAGGAGGACCATGCCGGCCGGGGTGGCGCGTACGGGGCGGCGCTCGATCAGGATGAGGCCGGCGCGGCGTTCGAGTTCGGCGATCTGTTGCGAGACGGCGGGCGCGCTGTAGCCCAGCTCGCGTGCGGCGGTGTTGAAGGAGCGGTGGCGGACCACGGCTTCGAGGGTGGCGAGCAACCGGGGGTCGAGTCTCTGCACGGAGTTAAGGCTCACTTATCTGTCGCGAAGATGTCTTTTCTTGTGCTTAAGCATGAACGGCAGCAGGATTCTTGCTCGCGGCCCGGATGTGCAAGCCTCCGCCCCCGGGTTCGCGACCCACCACCCCCCTCGTCGGGCGCGTTCGTGCGCCCGCAGGGCCGTGCGCCCCCTCTTCCGCAGCCCTCCTGACCCCGCGTCCGTCGGGCGGGCGGGCTGCGGAGGAGACGGCCGTCGACGATCGACTCTCGCCCCTGAAAGGAAGTGGTATGCCCAAGCCACTCATCGGACTGACCACCTACCTCGCCGACGCTCAGTGGGGGGAGTGGGAGCTGCCCGCCGCGCTGCTGCCCGCGGCGTACATCAGCTGTCTCCAGGCGGCGGGCGGCCGCGCGGTCCTGCTGCCGCCGGACGCGCCGGAGGCCGCGGCCGATGTCGTCGCGCGTCTGGACGCGATCGTCCTGACCGGCGGCGAGGACGTGGATCCCGCGCTGTACGGGGCGCGGCCGCATCCGTGCACGGGACCGCCGGTGCACGAGCGCGACCGGTGGGAGTGGGCCGTGCTGGCCGAGGCTCTCGCGCGTGACATGCCGGTGCTGGGAGTGTGCCGCGGAATGCAATTGATGAACGTGCACGCAGGCGGAACCCTGATCCAGCACCTCCCCGAAACGGTGGGTCACCACGGGCACAGCCTGCACGGCGGCCACTTCTCCCCCCATGCCGTCACCACGGTGCCGGGGACGCGGATCGGCGCGCTCCTTCCGGGGACCCGCCAGGTCGCCACGCACCATCATCAGGCGGTGGAGTCCCTCGGGGCCGGCTTGATCGTGGGCGCCCGCACGGCGGACGGCACCATCGAGGCGATCGAGAGCACCCGGCACCGCTTCGTGGTTGGCGTGCAGTGGCACCCTGAAATGGCTTTCGATTCGGCGGTGGTGCACGCCCTGGTGGCCGCCGCCAGGTCGACTCCGAACCCCGCTCCGGGCCGCATCGACGAGCGGAAGGTGCGCCTCCGGCGGAGTTCACCGGAAGTCATTGGGACGACCCCGGTGTCTTGACACCGCTGCGCTCCAACCCCCAGGATCACCCCGTGAACCTGTCAGACAGCCAGACAGGTGGTCCGATCCTGCGGCGCGTCAGCGCGATGGAAGCGGTGTTCGGCCACCTGCGCAGCGCCATCGAGCGCGGTCAGTACGCCGTGGGGGACAAGCTCCCCTCGGAAGCAGAGCTGTGCCGGACCCTGGAGGTCAGCCGGCCCGTGCTGCGGGAGGCACTCCGTGCCCTGCAGGCGATGGGCCTGACCGTCTCCAAGACCGGCAAGGGCACCTTCGTCGTGGCGAACACGGTCGAGGACCCCACCTTCGGCGACTACGCGGCCAGCGACCTCCTGGAAGTGCGCCGGCACGTCGAGATCCCGGTCGCCGGCTACGCGGCGCTGCGCCGCACCCCGGAGGACCTGGACCACCTGGCCCACCTGCTCGACCGGATGGAGCGGGAGACCGACACAACCGCGTGGGTCGCCCTGGACACCGTCTTCCACCTGGCGGTGGCCGAGGCCTCCGGCAACCCGGTGTTCCGCCGGGTGATCGAGGAGATCCGTGACGCACTGGCGCGTCAGTCGACCTTCCTCAACGAACTCGGCGGTCGGCGCGAGCAGTCCAACTGCGAGCACCGCGCGATCGTCGAGGCCCTGATCGACGGTTCCGAGCCCGACGCCGTCGAGGCGATGTCCCACCACCTCCACCGCGTGGAGGCCACCCTCACCGACATCGTGCGCCCCCAGCGCGCGGACACCTCAAGAGAAGGCAGAGCCGAGGCGTGAGCGAGCAGTTCCTCAAAGACGAGAAGCGCCCCACGACCCGTCACGTCGACGCCGGCGACACCGGCTACAGCAAGTCCCTGAAAGCCCGGCACGTCAACATGATCGCCATCGGCGGTGCCATCGGCACCGGGCTGTTCCTCGGCGCGGGCGGACGGCTCGCCGATGCCGGGCCCTCCCTGTTCGTCGCGTACGCCATCTGCGGCGTCTTCGCGTTCCTCGTCGTGCGCGCACTCGGCGAGCTCGTCCTGTACCGCCCGTCCTCCGGCGCCTTCGTGTCGTACGCCCGGGAGTTCCTGGGGGAGAAGGGCGCTTACACCGCCGGCTGGATGTACTTCCTCAACTGGGCGACCACCGGCATCGCCGACATCACCGCCGTCGCCACGTACACCCACTACTGGCACCTGTTCGCCGACGTCCCGCAATGGGCGATCGCGCTCATAGCCCTGGCCGTGGTCCTCACCGTGAACCTCATCTCGGTGCGGATCTTCGGCGAACTGGAGTTCTGGTTCGCCATCGTCAAGGTCAGCGCCCTGCTCGTCTTCATGGGCATCGGGATCTTCCTGCTCGTCACCCAGCACCCGGTCGACGGCGTCGTACCCGGTCCGTCCCTGATCACCGACAACGGTGGGATCTTCCCCAACGGCCTGCTGCCGATGCTGCTGATCATCCAGGGCGTCGTCTTCGCCTACGCCTCCGTCGAACTGGTCGGCGTGACGGCCGGGGAGACCGAGAACCCCGAGAAGATCATGCCGAAGGCGATCAACTCGATCATGTGGCGCGTGGGCCTGTTCTACGTCGGCTCGGTCGTCCTGCTGTCGATGCTGATGCCGTGGAACAAGTTCACCTCCGGCCAGAGTCCTTTCGTGACGGTGCTCTCCCACATCGGTGTCCCGGCGGCCGGCAGTGTGATGAACCTGGTCGTCCTCACCGCGGCGATGTCCTCGCTCAACTCCGGCCTCTACTCCACCGGCCGCATCCTGCGCTCCATGGCCGTCAACGGATCGGCCCCGCGCTTCACCGCCCGGATGAGCCGCAGCCAGGTGCCCTACGGCGGCATCCTGCTCACCAGCGGCATGTGCGTCCTCGGTGTCGGCCTCAACTTCGTGGTCCCCGCCGACGCGTTCGAGATCGTGCTCAACCTCGCGGCCATCGGCATCATCGCCACCTGGGGCATGATCATGGTCTGCCACCTCCTGTTCTGGCGGAAGACCACGGCCGGCGAACTGACCCGCCCCGGCTACCGCCTGCCCGGCTCGCCCTGGACCGAACTCGTGACGCTGGCCTTCCTCGCCGCCGTCCTGGTCCTCATGTACGCCGACGGCGGCGCCGGGCGCACCACCGTGCTGTGCGTACCGCTCATCGCTGCCGCACTCGTCGCCGGCTGGTACACGATCCGCGGGCGCATCGCGCGCGCCGCCGCCGGAACCGACGACTGAACCCGGGCGTCCCGGGGGACCCGCGGACCCACCGCGCATCCGCCCAGGCCCGCCGCCCGCAGGCACACAGGTCAGCAGCCCCAAGCCATCACGATCGAGGCAGTCATGCTCACCAGCCCCCTCGCGGACGCACCCGCGATCCGCGAGCCCCGCCACGCTCCCATCGCCCACGTCACCCGTGGCGGCGTGATCGAGAGCACCCACTACGGTTCCGTCGTCGTCCTCGGCGGCGACGGCAAGGTCCGGTTCCACCTCGGCGACGCGGAGGCCGCGTGCTACCCGCGATCGGCCCTCAAGCCCGTCCAGGCCGTCGCCATGGTCCGCGCGGGACTGCCGCTCGACGGCGAACTGCTCGCCCTCGCGATGGGCAGCCATTCCGGGGAGGAACGCCACCTCGCCGGCGCCCGGCGGATCCTGGCGCTCGCCGGCCTCACCGAGGACGACCTGCGCAACGTCCCGGACCTGCCGTACGACCCGGCCATCCGCGACGCCTGGATCCGGGAGGACCGCGCGCCCTCCCGGCTCGCCCAGAACTGCTCCGGCAAGCACGCCGCGATGCTCCACCTCTGCACGCTCAACGGCTGGTCGCTGCAGGACTACGACGCCCCCGAGCACCCGCTCCAGCGGATGATCGCGGAAGTCGTGGAGGACCTCACCGGCCAGCGCATCGCGCGCGCCACCGTGGACGGCTGCGGCACCCCCCTGTTCGCCGTCTCCCTGAACGGCCTGGCCCGTGCCGCCGCGCGCATCGCCACCGGCGCGCCCGGGACCCCTGAATTCCGGGTGGCGGACGCGCTGCGCAGGCACCCGGAGATGGCCTCCGGCGCGGGGCGGGACGTAGCCGAACTGATGCGTGCGGTACCCGGGCTGCTCGCCAAGGACGGCTTCGAAGGCGTCCAGATCGCCGCGCTGCCGGACGGCCGTGCCGTCGCCCTGAAGATCGCCGACGGGGCGAACCGGGCGCGCATCCCCGTGGCGGCGGCCGCCCTGGCGCTGGCGGGAGTCGACCCGCGGCTGCTGACACGGTTCGCGGGGAAGCCGGCGACCGGCGGCGGCCGGCCCGTCGGTGGCGTGCGGCCGGTGGCGGCGCTGGACCCGTCAGCCCTGCTCGCCCCCGTGTGACCCGACCACGAGAAGAGGGCCTGCACACCCATGACCGTCGCCTCGGCGGGGGTGTCGCTCTGGTGCGGATTTCCGCTGACATTCTGTGACGCGTCATGGTGACAGAGCCGTGCGGTTCCCTTGGCCAGCGCGCCGCCCGAGGTGGTCGAACTGCTACTGCTGCGGTTGACCTGGGTCAGCGAAGGCTGATCACGCGAGGTTGTGCGTGCTGTGCCCAGTCGGCCCATCAACCCGAGAAGCTCCGGGCGGGAATGCCGAGCAGGCCCGCGAAGCCGGCGACCAGTTCGGGGGTCACCTCGACGGCGCCGCGGCCGATCCCGCCGATGGTGGATGCCGCCAGGTAGATCCGCCGGTCGGGCCCCGGACCCGCCGCCCGCTGCGAACCGCAGCAGCCGGGGCGCAGGCCGCCTCGAAGACATCCGCTACATGCTCCGCGCCCGCACCGCCGACACGTGATCCCGCGGCCCGGGCCGGCCCTGCGGTCGGGACGACGGCTATGGCGAGCGCGGAGAAGAGTGTGGAGGGGAGATCGTTTGCCGTGGACGGGGCGGGCGGGGTCGGCGTAGGCGGCTTCGGCCCGGTCGTCACCGTCCGGGTGAGGAAGGCCGGTGTCGACGAGCTCAGCGCCGCCAGCGGTAGAGGGCGTCCCATTCCTCGGTGATCCAGGTACCGTCGCCGACCCGCATCACGTTGTCGACCTCGGCCATCGGGTACTCGATGCGGCCGTGCAGGGCGCCGGTGGCGGGGTCGGCGAGCCAGTGGCTGTGCTCCCTCCAGCCGTCCCTGCCGAACATGTACACCGCGGCCTCGTCGTAGGTGTTGTGGAGCGTCACCATCGCCGTGTCGTCGTCCACGAACCCGCTCGAGGAGGAGATGCGCGGGTCGTTGTGCACCGAGCAGTCGCCGGTGCCGGGGGCCGGGAAGTCGCTCAGGCTGAGCGAGGCGGTGACCTGGTACGTGGGGAGGCTGTGCCAGCTGACGTCCCGTCCCCTCCGGTCGACGGTCATGCAGCGGGCGTTCCTTGAGTCCATGCCCAGGTACTCGCGCTCGCTCAGGAGCAGGTCGCCCCGGTCCTGCGGCAGCTGCCTGCCCAGGACGATGGCACCGAATTCCCACCGTGCCCCGTAGTGCGTGGCCGCCGCCCGCCCTCCGGACACGGTCACGCCGGAGACCTCGTCGTTCTCGTCCCAGAGCAGGCTGACGAACCGCTCGTAGCCGCCGCACGGGAGCACGCTCCGTGCCAGCACCGTTCCCTCGGCGTCCAGGGTGAGGATCAGGGTGCTGTCGGGTAGTCCGGAGGGGAGCCGCAACCAGATCCGGAGCTCCTGGTCGGCGCCGCCCGCCGAGGAGCCGCCGACGGCGGGGCGGGACGCGGCTCCGGTCATCGAGAAGTCGAGGTAACCCCAGCGGCCCACGTCCCACGTGCCGTACGGCTGCTTCCACAACCTCGTGCCGTCCCGGGCGACCGCGACGTACTCCGTCGCGGTGCCGAAGACGGCGAACGACAGGTCGGGAGCCACCCACTCCCTCGGCCACCGGTTGGGCGACGGGGCCGGGAACTCGGCCGTCAGCTCCGCCTGTTCCTTCAGTTCGTAGATGCGCAGCGACTCGGCGCTGCGGACCTCCAGACGGGGAACGGGGCCGGTGGGGTTGAGGAAGGTCTGGGCGCCGTCCCGGTCCGGGATCGGGTACTTCGCCACCAGCCGGGGTGTGATCGTCATGCCGGCATCCTCTCGCGGCCGGCCGACAGCGCGGTCCTCACACGGATCGGGGGTGCCACTCGGGACGGGGGCCTGGCCCGCTGCACGTCCTGCTCGGCGAGCTCCACCACGCAGAACTCCCGACGGAGCTGGTACGCCACCGCACCGCGCAGCCGGGCGCCGGCGGACCAGCTGGTACCGCGGGAGTGCCGCCACATCGTGCCGGGCCTGACGCCGAGCCAGACGGCAAGCCTCCCGACCGCCCGGGCCGTCGCCCTGTCCCGGCGCAGCCGGCGGTCCAGGCGAGGAGGGCCAGGAGCTGGGCCTGGACGGTGCCGTAGGCGTCGATCGGGCAGCACCAGGGCGGCGGGCGGTCAGTTCGGCGTGGTCCCGACGAGGGCCCTCGGCTTCACTATCGACGCCCAGGTGCAAGTCGGATGAGGCCGGGCCGCAGCGGCCGGGTAGCCGGACGTCGCCGGGGTCCGCACCCTCAACCTGACCCGCCAGGTCCGGGCTTCCCTCGCCGTCGAGGCCGTGCAGAACCTCCAGCGGCAGATGGGCCCGTTCGGCCGGAACCCGCTCTTCGCCGACTTCAACGAGCGCGCCCGGGATCTGCTGGCCGCAAGCCCAGGGCTCGGCAGCGCGAGCACTCTGCCTCGACGTCCGATACCCGCCAGCCCGGGCTGCCCGTGATTCGCACGCTGGGTCCATGGTCAATGTTTTCGACGGGCTCATCGATCGGTTCCTCCTCTCCAGCAGCGAGTTCGAACGGAAGCTACGAGCAGTGCGACCCGAGCAGTGGAGCTGGCCGACTCCCTGTACGGAGTGGAATGTACGGCAGTTGGTCAACCACATGACTCGGGGAAACTTCGGCTACGTGCGTCTGCTCCACGGCGGCGACGGCGCGGAGTTCCTGCGGCTACGGGATGTCGACGCGCTTGGTGCGGATCCGGCCGGTGCCTACGTCCGGTCCGTCCGGGAGTGCGCTCGGGCATTCGACCGGGATGGCGCCCTGCGGCGGGTCCTGGACTATCCTCTGGGCCCGGTAACCGGGCGGCAGGCACTCGCCGTGAGGATCACGGACAGTACCGTCCACACATGGGATCTCGCACGGGCCGTCGGCGCGGAGGATTCCCTCGACGCTGGCCTCGTCGCATGGATCGATGAGCATCTCGAGGAAATCTACGCAGGCTTGGCGGAAGCGCCCACCGCCACCGAAACGACCCACCGGTTCTTCGCCGCTCCCGAGGACACGCTCCCTCACTACGCATCACAGCAGCTGCGCCTACTGCACCGAATGGGAAGGACGCCCGCCCGCGCTCACTGAGAGGACGTTAAGTCCGTTTCTGGTAGATGCCTCGTCCGGGTTGGGTGAGGAATCCCCAAGGCCGGGAAGTTAGTGCTCTGACGGCCCTGTCAAGAGGCTGGTGAGGGCGGTGCCGTGGTGTAGCGGCCGGGCCGGGGTTTGTTGATCAGTCCGTCGCCGACCCAGCGGTTCAGCTGCCGGTGGAGGCTGGTGAGGTTGTCGCCGAGGTGCTGGGCGAGTTCGCGGGCACTCCAGACACGGCCGGGGTCTTCCCGGAACAGGGCCAGGACGCGCTGGCGGCGCCGGTCGGCCGGGGCGATGTGCCACTCGGGGCGGGCGGCGGCGGGCAGTTCGGGTTGTTCGGGCGGCTGGAGGATGGCGATGTCGAGGCCGGTCACGGCCCGGCTGTGGTCGGGCCGGCCGTCGGGGAGTCGCTCGTTGTAGCGGGAGATGGGCGACTTGACCTTGCGGGTGCTCACCCGCAGGCGGCGCGGCGCCAGCAGAGCGTTGCGGATCTGTTGGATGAGCGCGCCGGTCGCCTCGGCCCCGTCGGCCTGGACGAGGTGGTCGCGGGCGGCCTGGAGGGCGACGGTGAAGCTGCAGCGGTCCGGGTCGGTGCTGGTCCGGGACTCGGCGGCCTCGACCATCGCCGCGCGCAGTAGCTCCTGGTAGCCGGCGCCAATCGCAGCCAGATCAGTTCCTCAGCAGGATGCGGGTGCGGAGGAGGTCGAGCTTGGCGCGGCCATAGCCGTGCCCTTGCCGATAACCTCATCCGCCCCGGTGAGAGGCACTGCGCGGGGGTGCACTGGTGTCGGCCTCGTTGGTCGGTCCAGCATTCTGGCGGAGCCGATGAGGTCCGCGGCATGATGATCGACCGTGCTGCTGCGACTGGCATACCTGACCGTCACGAACGCGTTCGCGGTGCTGGGACTACTGCCGATGAGCGACCGTGAGAAGGACGTGGAGATCCTGGCCCTGCGCCATCAGATCACCGTGCTGGAGCGGCAGCTGAACAGACGGCGGGTACGGTTCGAAGCAAGCGACCGGGCGTTCCTGGCGGCATCGCTCCGGGGTCTGCCGGCGCGGGTGCTGCGTCGGATGCGGTTGCCGGTGCGGCCGGACACCGTGCTGCGCTGGCACCGCGACCTGGCAGCCCGCCGCCACGCCGCCCGGTCCCGTCCGAAGCGCCCAGGCCGACCGCGCACCGTGCGCTCAATACGCGGCCAGGTGCGGTCCGCGCGGGGCTGCTCGACCACCTCCCCACCGACAGGCTGCGGCGCCTTGTGTTGCTGGTCCGCCCGGAGACGGTCCTGCGGTGGCACCGCGCCCTGCTCAAGCGGCGCGCACAGCTCCGGCACCTGGATGTCCACCGACGAGACCGGATCGGCGGAACCCTGCACGAGTACCACCATGCAGCCAGATCAGGCCGGATGAATAATCGGCACCCGCAGAGCCGGCAGGGCGGGGTTCATCGCCAACCCGTCCATCACCTCGTCGAGGTGGACCGGAGTCAGGGCGTCAGCGTCCATGCGGTCAGGATGTCAGGCGGGGTTCGATCCGACGCCACCGGGCCCCGGCTCACACCGATCAGGGCTCGCTCTCCGGGCGGGACCAGTGCCGTGCGGCACGCGCCCGGGGCCCGGGCCGCCACCGTGCCACCCCGAGGTCCGTCGACTATGCCGTAGGCAAAACCTGCCTCCCGGGGGCAGCGGAACACGCCGGCCGCGCGCTGTCATGTACCATGCACATCTACCAACGGATGGACGGCGGCATCCCCGCCGAGACGACGAGCCTGGTCGGCAGGCGACGCGAACTCGCCCGCATACGCCAACTCCTGTACCGCACCAGACTTCTGACCGTCACCGGAGCGGGCGGGACCGGCAAGAGCCGCGTCGCGCTGCGCACCGCCCGGGACCTGCGCGACCGCTTCCCCGATGGCGTACGGATGGTGGACCTCGTCCCCGTGCGGGACGGCGACCACCTGGCGCAGAGCATCGCGCTCGCCCTCGGACTGGACCACGACGGCACCCGGCCCGCCCAGGACCTGCTGACGGAACACCTCGCCGAACGGCGACTACTCATGGTCCTGGACAACTGCGAGCACCTCGCCGACCACTGCGCGCACCTCGTCCACACGCTGCTCACCGCCGCCCCGGGACTGCACATCCTCACCACCAGCCGGCGCCGGCTCGGCGTCTACGGCGAGTACATCCTCGACCTGCGTCCGCTGGCCACCCCCGACCCGGACCGGCTCCCCGAGCCGGAGGCCCTCATCGGTTTCCCCGCCGTGCGGCTCTTCGCCCAGAGAGCCCGCGCCGTGGTCGACGCCTTCCCGCGGACCCCCGACGACTGGACCACCGCAGCGCTCATCTGCCGCCGGCTCGACGGCATCCCGCTGGCCATCGAGCTGGCCGCGGCCTGGCTGCGCGTCCTGCCGGCCGGCAGGATCCTCGACCACCTGGAGGAATGCCCGGAGTTACCCGGCCGGCCCGGCCACGCGACACCGGCCAGGCACCGCACCCTGCACGCCGCGATCGCCCGCAGCTACCACCTGTGCGACGGCGCCGAACGCCGCCTGTGGGCGGCCCTGTCCGTCTTCACCGGCGGCTTCGACCTGGCCGCCGCCGAGGCGGTGTGCCGCGGCGACGGCCTCACCCAGCACGACGTACTCCACCTCCTCGCCGCCCTCGTGGACAAATCCGTCCTGACCCGCAAGGTCCACCCTCGCGAGGACCACCCCGGCGAGGAGCGCTACCGCATGCTCGAGACCATCCGCCACTACGGACTCTCCCGCCTGCGCGCGGAGCACCGCGAGAGACGGATCCGCCGGCGCCACCTCCACCACTACCGCGACCTCGCCGCGCGGGCCGAGAGCGAGTGGTTCAGCCCGTGCCAGAGCGCCTGGCTGGCCCGTCTGCGCCGCGACCACGCCAACCTGCGGGCTGCGGTCGAATTCGGCCTCACCACACCGGGCGAGGTCCACGGCGTCCTCGACCTCGTCGCATCGCTGTGGAGCCACCGGCTGGGCCGCGGCGGCCTCGAGGAGGAACGGCACTGGCTGGGACGGGTCCTCGCGGCCGGCACCGGCACGAGCACGGCCCGGGCCAAGGCCCTGTGGGCCGACGGCTGGCTCGCCCTGCTGCGCGGCGACACACCCACCGCCACCGCCCGCGTCACGGAGTGCCACGCCATCGGCGAGCAGCTCGACCACGCCCCGACCCGTGCCCGTGCCCGCCAACTCGAAGGACTGGCAGCCCTCTTCGACGACGACTTCACCACCGCGATCCACCTCCTGGAGGACGCCCTCGCCCAGTACCGGGCCGACGGCGACCCCGGCGCCACCTGGACCACCCTCTTCCTGCTGACCGTCGCCGGCTGCATGGCCGGCGACCCACGAGCCGCCGACCACGGCCGTCAGAGCCTCGCCCTGTGCGACGCACACGACGCCCGCTGGTCACGCCGCTACGCCCTGTGGGCACTGGGCCTCGACCGCTGGCTGGCCGGCCGCCCCCTCGACGCCGGCGCGCTCCTCCAGGACGCCCTGCGCCACGACGCCCCCGAGCACAACCTGTTCGCCGTCGCCCAGGCGCTGGAGGTGCTGGCCTGGGTCGCCGCCGCCGAGGGTTCCGGCGCCCACGGCGCCGTCCTCCTCGGGGCCGCGCAGGCCCTGTGGCAGCGGATCGGTGTTGCCCTGCCCGCGCTCGGCCGTCTCCTGCACCACCGCGCCATCTGCGAGGAACGGCTGCGGGAGGCGCTGGCGGAGGCCGAACTGGCCGACGCGCTGCGCGAGGGCGGGGCGCTGACCGTTCAGCAGGCCGTCTCCCGCGCACTGGGCTGGACCCCGCTGGCACCCCCGAAGCGCCCGCCGGCCACGCCGCTGACGACCCGCGAGGGACAGGTGGTCGAACTGCTCGCCGAAGGCCTGACCGACAAACAGATAGCCGCCCGTCTCGTACTGTCGCCGCGCACCGTCGAAGGACACGTCCAGCGCATCCTGGCCAAACTCGGCTTCACCTCCCGGGTCCAGGTCGCGACCTGGAGCGTCGGGGGCCGCACCGGCGGAAGGTGAACGGCCCCGGTCCGCACGGCCCGGGGCACGGCCACCGGGCCCCGCCCGCGGGCCGCCCCCGGTCGCCGGCGGGAACGCGGGCCGCGCGGCAAGACACGTAGATCTACGCTATCCACGCCCCACGCACGTGCCCGACAGTGTCAGTGGTCCCGAACGCGGCGGGTTCGACATCAGGGCCCGGCGGCCCACAAGGCCCCTGCCGGCCCGCCCAGGCAGCACACGCCGCCGCGCTCGGCACGCCACCCCGGTGGGGCCGGCCCCACCAGCCCCCACCGGACACAGCGCTGCCCCCACCCACTCCTCGGGCACCCCCATGGCCCGAGGCATCCCCCAGGAGTACCCGTGCCAGGGATCCGACGCACCGCCTCACGCCTGCTCGCCCCACTGACGGCAGCCGCACTCGCCCTGCCCGTGGTCGCCGTCACCGGCCCCGCCCAGGCCGCCCCGAACCCGACCGCCGTCGCCGCCTCGAACCCGACCGCCGCCGTCGCCATGGGCGACAGCTACATCTCCGGCGAGGCGGGCCGCTGGAAGGGCAACAGCGTCACCACCAGCGGCAGCCGGGCCGGCACCGACCGGTCCTGGACGGGCAGTTCCTACGACCCGGCCCGGATCTACGGCGCCAGCTTCGACAACGGCTGCGACCGCTCCGACGTCGCCGAGATCCGCAGCGCCCCGACCATCGCCCAGAACCAGATCAACCTGGCCTGCTCGGGCGCCACCAGCGCGAACATCCCCCGTGCGTCCAACGGCGGGCAGTCCTACAAGGGCGAGGCCCCGCAGGCCGACCAGCTCGCCGACGTCGCACGCCGGTACACCGTCAAGCTGATCACCCTGTCGGTCGGCGGCAACGACCTCGGCTTCGCCGACGTGATCTCCACCTGTGTCCAGGACTACGAGATCTGGAGCTCCTACTGCAACGCCGACCAGCAGGCGGCCGTCGACTCGAGGATGGAGGCGGCCATGGCCGGTGTCGGCCAGTCCATCGACGAGATCCGCGCCGTCATGTCCGCCGCCGGCTACGCCCAGGGCAGCTACCGGATCGTCCTCCAGTCCTACCCGTCCCCGATCCCGCGCAGCTCCGAGAACCGCTACCCCGAAGGCGGCTGGAGCCGCACCAACACCGGTGGCTGCCCCATGTGGGACCAGGACTCCGACTGGGCCCGTGACCGCCTCGTCCCGCAGATCTCCGACCGGCTCGCCGACGTCGCCGCCGCCAAGGACGTCCAGTTCCTCGACCTGCGCGACATGCTCCAGGGCCGGGAGATCTGCTCCACCGCGACCAGCATGGCCACCTCGAGCACCCCGCCCTCCGCCACCACCAGCGAATGGGCCCGCTTCCTCGACCTCGGCACCACCATCCAGGGAACCGTCCAGGAGTCCTTCCACCCCAACTACTACGCCCAGCTCGCCCTCGGGCGCTGCCTGACCCTGTTCAACGCCACGACCGGCGGAAACTGGTCCTGCCGCAACACCGCCGGCCAGGACGCCGGCGGAATGTACCTCACCCCGGCTCCCTAGGAGCTGTTCAGGATCCGGATCACGTGGCTGGAGTCAGAAGCCGTTATCAATCCGGGCGTGATCGTGTGATTCCCGCTGGTCAGGCATGACGCGGAGGGGTGTGCGGGCAGTATTGGCGCGTCGTGTCGTC
>NZ_JBSFJV010000123.1:0-18330 GCF_053598235.1 Kitasatospora sp. NPDC001159 | reverse complement strand
TTGAGCATCGTGGCCGGGAAGGTCTTGGCCGCGTCGATGCCGCTCTTCTGCAGCAGGGGCTTGAGGTCGATGAAGGCCTTGGTCGAGCAGAACATCGGCGTGGTCGCCGAGCCGTCGGCGGTGCTGGAGAACCCGACCGTGGCACTGCTCGCGGCGGCGCTGCGGGACCAGGTCCCGGCTCTCCCCTCCGCCGAGGCGCCCGCACCCGGGCCGACGTCCGCCGAGGCGCCCGCGCGTGCCGAGGTGACGGCCTCCGCCGAGGTGCCCGGGTCCGCCCGGACGGCGGCGTCGCGGGATGGCATCGCCGTCATCGGGATCGCCGCCCACTTCCCCGGCGCGCCCGACCACGCCTCGTTCTGGCGGAACCTGGCGTCCGGAACGGACTCGGTGACCGAGGTGCCGGCGTCCCGGTGGGACCAGGAGCGGTTCTGGCGACCCGTCCAGGAGCCCGGCACCACCGTCAGCAAGTGGGGCGGTTTCCTGGAGGGCATCGAGCAGTTCGACCCCGCGTACTTCCGGCTGGATCCGGCGGGCGCCGCGCACGTCGACCCGTTGGTCCGTCAGGTCCTCGAAACCGGAGCGGAGTGCCTGGCGGACGCCGGGCTCACCGCCGCCGATGTCGGAGGCCGGCGGGTGGGCGTTTTCGCGGGCGCCCGGGCGGCCAACTTCGGGGCACACCACGGCTCGGGAGGACCGCAGGCGATCAGCGGGATGGCGCAGAACTTCATCGCCGCCCAGCTGTCCCACTTCCTCGACCTGCGGGGGCCGTCCGTGGTGGTCGACTCGGCCTGCTCCTCGGCGCTGGTCGCGGTGCACCTGGCCGCGCAGAGCCTGCGGACCGGGGAATCGGACCTGGCGTTCGCCGGCGGTGCGGAGATCCTCCTCGACGAGGTGCCGTTCGTCGGCATGAGCGAGGCCGGCGCACTGTCGCCGACCGGCCGCTGCCACACCTTCGACGAGCGGGCCGACGGCATCGTCCTCGGCGAGGGCGCGGGCATGCTGCTGCTCAAGCGTCTCGCCGACGCGGTGCGGGACGGAGACCGGATCTACGCCGTGATCGAGGGCGGGGCCGTCAACAACGACGGCCGCACCATGGGCATCACCACGCCGAACCCCCGCGCGCAGCGGGAGGTGATCGAGGCGGCGCTGGCGGATGCGGGCGTCCGTCCGACGCAGATCGGCTACGTGGAGGCGCACGGCACCGGCACGATGATCGGTGACCCGATGGAGCTGAAGGCGCTCACCGAGGCCTTCCGCGGCGCCACCGACGAGATCGGCTTCTGCGGCGTCGGCAGCGTGAAGACCAACATCGGCCACACCCTGAGCGCGGCCGGCATCGCCGGACTGATCAAGGTCGTGCTCTCCGTCCACCACGCGCAGCTGCCGCCCACGCTGCACTGCGCGACGCTCAACCGGCGCTTCCGGTTCGACGAGTCGCCGCTGTTCCCGGTCCGGGAGCTGCGGCCGTTCGAGGGCCGCGAGGGCGTCAGGCGGGCCGCCGTCAGCTCGTTCGGGTTCGGCGGCACCAACGCGCACCTGGTGGTGCGCCAGGCGCCAGCCGGTCACGTCCCGTCGCAGACCCCGCTGGACCCGCCCCGCTACCAGCGGCGGTGGTTCTGGTTCGACCGGGCGGCGCAGCCGTCGGTCCCCGGGTCCGAGCCCACGCGGCCGGCGCCGTTCTTCGAGCTCCAGTTCCAGTCCGTGCCGGGAGGAAAGCAATGAACGCGTTGGATGGCCTGACCTGCACCGTGGTGGTGCGCGGGACCGACCCGGTGCTGCGCGACCACCGGGTGCACGGCACACGCATCCTGCCCGGCGTGTCGTTCCTCGACATGATCTACCGCATCCTGCTGGCCCACGGGGTCGACACCGAGCGGGTCGAACTGCGCCGGTTGCTGTTCCGCAATCCGGCGGCGGCCGGACCGGACTTCGACACCGAGGTGACGATCCGGTTCACCGCCGACGGTGACGGCTACCGGGTGTCGGCGACCGGCACCCGGCGGCCGTCGGGGGAGGTCGAGCCGCTCTTCGACTGCCGACTCCTGCTCGACCTGCCGTTCCCCGCGGAGTCGGTAAACCTGGCCGGTCTGCGCACGCGGGCCGCGCGCACCGTCGACATGGCGGAGCTGTACGAGACCGTGCGGCGCACCGGCATCGAGCACGGGGACTTCATGCGGGCCCGCGGCACGCTGCACGTCGGGGCCGGGGAACTGCTGGCGGACCTCACGCTGAGCCCGCAGGCCGCGGACTACGTCGAGTACTTCCACCTGCACCCGGCCGGGCTGGACTCCTCGACGCTGCTGCCGACGGTGTTCGCCACCGCGGACGTGGACGGTGCGGCGCGGCCGTACATCCCGATGCTGATCGAGTCGTTCCGCGCCCGCGGTCCGCTCGGGACACGCTCCCTGGTGGTCGCGGCCCCGCCCCGCCCGGCTGGTGCGGACGGCGACCTGACCACCTGTGACCTGCGCTTCCACGACGAGCGCGGGCAACTGCGGCTCTGGTTCAGGGGCCTGACGTCCAAGCGGGTCCGGGACGAGGCCGCCATCACCCGGCTGGAGGGCGCCGCGCCGGCCCGGGAGTCGGGCGAGGCCGTCGTGCGCCGGCTGCTCACCGAACGCCTCGACCGGACGGAGTTCGACGAGGAGGCGGGCTTCTACGAGCTGGGCCTGGACTCCTCGGCCCTGCTGGGCATCGCCGCGGACCTGGAGGGCGCGTTCGGCCGGGACTTCTCGCCGACGCTGCTGTTCGAACACAACACCTTCGCGGCCCTGGCCGAGCACCTGCGGGAGTTCCAGCCGGTGGCGGGCACCGCACCGGCCCCGGCCCCGGCCGCCGCGGCCGCTCCGGCCGAGGAGGTGCCCGCCGAGGTCGTCTGGTTCGCTCCGCACTGGCGGGCGGCGCCGCTGCCCGCGGCCGCGCCGCCGGCCGCCGTGCTGACCGTCGACGCGGCCACCGCGCACGACTGGCCGGCCCTGCTC
This sequence comes from Kitasatospora sp. NPDC001159, assembly GCF_053598235.1. Lineage (NCBI taxonomy): Bacteria > Bacillati > Actinomycetota > Actinomycetes > Kitasatosporales > Streptomycetaceae > Kitasatospora > Kitasatospora sp. NPDC001159. The sequence goes on along the minus strand of NZ_JBSFJV010000123.1, from coordinate 15,349 downwards.
GCGGGCACCGACGCCGCGGACGTGCTCTGGATCCCCGCCGATCCGCAGGACCTCGCGGCCGAGGCGGTCGCGTTGACCGGGTTCGCCGCGGCCCTGCTGCGCGCGCGCCGCGGCCCGGTCCGCCTCGCCCTCCACCTCGCCGCTGACGCGCCCGTCGCGGCCGTCGCGGCCCTGTTCCGGACCCTGCGCCGGGAGCAGCCGGACGTCCGGGCCGGCGTGGTGCGCTCCCCGTACGCGGCCGACGCCCTGGCGGAACTCGCCGCGGGCGTCCCGGACCCGGACGTGCGCTACACGGAAGGGCGGCGCGAGGTCCGGGACGTCCGGCCGGTTCCGGCCCCGGAGCGCCCCGCGCAGCTGCGCGACCGGGGCGTCTACCTGATCACCGGCGGTCTCGGCGGCGCGGGCCTGGCCCTGGCCCGCCACCTGGCCCGGACCGTCCGGGCCCGCCTGGTGCTCTGCGGGCGCACCGCCGCGGACCCGTCGGTGAGCGCCGAGCTGACCGCCCTCGGGGCGGAGGTCGCCGTCGCGGCGGCGGACGTCACCCGGGCCGAGGACGTGCGCCGCGTCGTCGACCTGGCGCTGTCCAGGTTCGGTGCGCTGCACGGCGTGGTCCACGCCGCCGGCGCGCTGCGCGACGGACTGATCGCGGGCAAGGCCGCCGAGGACGTCCGTGCGGTGCTCGCGCCCAAGCTCGCCGGCGCCCGCCACCTGCACGAGGCGACCCGGCACCTCGGGCTGGACTTCCTGGTGCTCTGCTCCTCCACGGCGGGGGCGTGGGGCAACCCCGGCCAGGCGGACTACGCCTGCGCCAACGCCTTCCTGGACGGCTTCGCGGAGGGGAAGCCGGGCGTGGTCTCGGTCGGCTGGCCGGCCTGGGCCGAGGGCGGGATGCCGCTCGACACCGCCGGGCTGCGGCGGATGGGCCTGCGGCCGATGGCCACCCCGACCGCCGTGGACATCCTGCTGGGGGCGGTCGGCAGCGGCCGCCCGCACGTGGTCGCCCTCGTCGGGTCGGCGGACCGGATCACCGGCGAGTTCGGGCCCGTGGAGGAACCGGTCGCCGAGCCCGTTCCCGCGCCGGTCCCCGTTCCGGCCCCCGAGGACGTCCGCGCCCAGGACCCCGCGGCCGCCGTGGAGCGGACCGCCGTCCCGGACGTCCACGACGACGACGCGATCGCCGTCGTGGGGATCAGCGGGCGCTACCCGATGGCCCGCGACCTCGACGAGTTCTGGGCGAACCTGCGCACCGGCCGCGACTGCATCACCGAGGTGCCCGCCGACCGCTGGGACCACCGGGCGATCCACACGGACACCAAGGGCCTGCCCGGCCGCTCGTACGGCCGCTGGGGCGGCTTCGTCGACGGCATCAACGAGTTCGACGCCGCGTTCTTCCACATCTCGCCGAACGAGGCCGCCGTGCTGGACCCGCAGGAACGGTTGTTCCTCCAGGAGGCGTGGCATGCGTTCGAGGAGGCCGGCCACGCGCCCTCGGCCTGGCGGGGCCGGGACGTCGGGGTGTTCGCCGGGGTGATGTACAACCAGTACCAGCTGTACGGGGTCCGGGACGAACCCGGCCTGGTGCCGTCCTCGTTCGCCGCCTCGATCGCCAACCGCGTCTCGTACTTCCTCGACCTGCGCGGGCCGAGCATCGCCCTCGACACCATGTGCTCGTCGTCCCTGACGGCGATCCACCTCGCCGTCGAGGCGATCCGGCGCGGCGAGTGCGAGGCGGCGCTGGCCGGCGGCGTCAACCTGCATGTCCACCCCAACAAGTACCTGCTGCTGAGCCAGTCGTCGTTCCTGTCCACCGACGGCCGCTGCCGGGCCTTCGGCGAGGGCGGGGACGGCTACGTGCCCGGCGAGGGGGTCGGCGTGGTGCTGCTGCGCCCGCTGCGCGACGCGCTGCGCGACGGCGACCACGTGCACGCCGTCATCCGCGGCACGACCCTCAACCACGGCGGCCGCACCGGCGGCTTCTCGGTGCCCAACCCGGCCTCCCAGGCCGCGCTGATCGCCCGGTCGCTGGCGGACTCCGGCGTGGACCCGGCCGAGCTCGGCTACCTGGAGGCGCACGGCACCGGCACCAGCCTCGGCGACCCGATCGAACTCGACGCCCTGGAGCGGGCGTTCGACCAGGCCGGCGCCGGTCGCGGCCCCTGGCCGATCGGTTCGGTCAAGTCGAACATCGGTCACCTGGAGTCGGCCGCCGGCATCGCCGCCGTCAGCAAGGTCGTGCTCCAGCTCCGGCACCGGCAGCTCGTGCCCTCCCTGCACGCCGATCCGCTCAACCCCGCCGTGGACTGGGACGGTTCGCGCTTCCGGATGCAGCGCGCCACCGAGCCGTGGGCGCCGCGCGAGGGCGGGCCGCGCACGGCGGCGATCAGCTCCTTCGGCGCGGGCGGCGCCAACGCCCACGTGGTGCTGGCCGAGCACCCCGCCGAGGCGGTGGCACCGGCACCGGCCGAACCCCGGCTGTTCGTGCTCTCCGCCAAGGACGCCACCCGGCTGGACGCCGTGGTCGAGGAGTTGCTCGCCCACCTGGAGCGGGCCGCCGACGGAGACGCCGCGTCGGCTCTGGAGGCGATCCTGACCGAGGTGGTCGGCTTCCCGGCCGACCCGCGCGAGCCGCTGGCCGAACTCGGCCTCGACTACCCGCGGCTGGCCGAACTCGCGCACCGCGTCGAGGCGGCCTTCGGCGTCCGGCCGCTCATCGACGAGGGGACCACCCCCGCCGAGCTGGCAGCCCTGCTCGCGACGCAGGCCCCCGCGGTGGACCTGGAGGCGCTCGCCTACACCCTCTGGGCCGGCCGCGACCACCTGGACGAGCGGCTCGCCGTCGTCGCCACCACCACCGCCGAGCTCACCGAGGCCCTGCGCGCCGGGACCGGCCACCGCGGCCGCCGTCGGCGCGCCGCGGCGCCCGTCGCGGCCGGCGACCTGCAGACCCTCGCCCGTGCCTGGGTCGAGGGCGCCGAGATCGCCCTCGCCCCACCCGCGCGCCCGCGCCGGCTGTCGCTGCCCGGCTACCCGTTCGCCCGCGAGCGCCACTGGGTCGAGACCGGCCGCGCGGGCGTCCGCCCGCGGGCCGAGGCGGTCGAGCTGGTCGAACTGGCCGACGGCGACGTGCTCACCGCGCGGACGTCCCGGGCGGACCAGCCCTGGCTGGCCGACCACACCGTGGACGGCACCGCCCTCGTCCCCGGTGCCTTCCTGGTCGAGCTCGTCCTGCAGGCCGGGGCACGGCTCGGCTGCCCCCGGATCGCCGAGCTGGTGATCCAGGCCCCGCTGCTGTTCGACGACGCCGACCTGCGCGTCACCGCCCGGCCCACCGGCGCGGACGGCCGGCGCGAGTTCGAGCTGCACGCCCGCCCGGCGGGCGGCGTCTGGACCCGGCACGCGACCGGTGCCCTCGACCCCGCCCCCGCCGACGCCCCGAGCACGCCGCCGCTGCCCGGCGACGCCGAGGAACTCGACGTCACCGGGCTGTACCAGGGCCTGACCGGGTACGGACCCGCCTTCCAGGGGCTGCGCCGGGCCTGGCGCACCGGCGAGGCCGTGTACGCCGACGTGGTCGTGCCCGGCGGGGACGCCGGGCCCTACGCCCTACACCCGGTTCTGCTCGACTCCGCCCTGCACGCGGTGGCGCTGGCCGGCGTCCTCGACGGCGACCGCCCGCGCCTGCCGTTCGCCTGGTCGGGCGTCCGGGTGCACGGCCCCGGCGCGACGACGGCCCGGGCCAGGGTCGCCCACCTGAGCCCCGACACCGTCGAGGTACGGCTCACCGACCCGGCCGGCCGGCCGGTGGCGACCGTCGAGTCGGTCGTCCTGCGCCCGGCCGGAGCCCCACTCGACCCGCTGTACCGGGTCGAGTGGGTCCCGGTGGACCCGACCCGGCCGGAGCGGACCGCCCGCTACGCGGTGGTCGGCCCCGACCCGGCCGGCGCCGCGGCCGCCCTGGCGGCGTCCGGCGCCGAGGTCGTCCGGGCCGCGGAGCTGTCCTCGCTGGCGGACGTGCCGCCGGTGGTCGTGCTGCCCGTCGCCTCGGACGGGCCGAGCGGCGCCGCCGCCCGTGCGCTCACCCGGCAGGTGCTCGACCGGATCCAGGAGTGGCTGGCGGCGGAGCGGTACGCCACCGCCCGGCTCGTCCTGCTCACCACGGCGCCCGATCCGGCCACCGCCGCCGCCTGGGGCCTGGTGCGCTCCGCGCAGTCCGAGCACCCCGGCCGGTTCACGCTGGTCGAGGCCGACGACCTCGCCGGCCTGCCGGCCGCCCTGGGCTCCGACGAGCCGCAGCTGTCCCTGCGGGACGGCGCCGTCCGAGCGGCCCGCCTCGTCCGGATGCCCGCCGGGACGGCCGAACCCGGGCCGCGCAGCCACGGCACCGTCCTGGTCACCGGCGCTGGCGGCGCCCTGGCCGGCCCGGTCGTCCGCCACCTGGTCGAGCGGCACGGGGTCCGGGACCTCCTGCTGGTCAGCCGCAGCGGCCGGGCCCCGGAGGGCATGGCCGGCCTCGACGCCCGCATCGAGACCGCCGCCTGCGACGTCGCCGACCGCGCCGCGCTCGCCGCGCTGCTGGCCGGCCGGACGGTCACCACGGCGATCCACGCCGCGGGCGTGCTCGACGACGGGGTGGTCACCGCCCTCGACACCGAACGCCTCGACACCGTGCTGCGCCCGAAGGCCGACGGTGCCACGCACCTGCACGAGCTGCTGCCCGACGCCGATCTGGTGCTGTTCTCCTCGGTCGCCGGCGTCCTCGGCGGCCCCGGCCAGGGCAACTACGCCGCGGCCAACGCCTTCCTCGACGCCCTCGCCCGGCACCGGGTCGCGGGCGGCGGCCGCGCCGTCTCGGTGGCCTGGGGCCCCTGGGCGACGGACGAGGGCATGACCGCCGACCGCGCCCGGCTCGCCCGCGCAGGCATCGAGCTGCTGCCGGCGGACGCCGCGCTGCGCCTGCTCGACGCAGCCCTCGCCGGAACCGAACCCGAGGTGGCCGCCATCCGCCTCACCCCCGGCCGCGCCGCCGCCGTCCCGCACCTGCTGCGCGCGCTCGTTCCGCCCGCGCCCGCCGCGGCCGACCCCGCCCTGACCGGCCTCGCCGTGCTCGAACCGGACGAACGGCGCACCCGCCTGTCGGCCGTCGTCCGCGGCCAGGCCGCCGCGGTGCTCGGCTACGCCGACGCCGGCGCGATCGAACCCGACCGCTCCTTCCAGGAGCTCGGCTTCGACTCGCTGAGCTCGGTCGAGTTCCGCAACCGGCTCGGCGCCGCGCTCGGCCTGACCCTGGAGGCCACGCTCGTGTTCGACCACCCCACCCCGGCCGACCTGGTGGCCCACCTCGACGCGCGGCTCGGTGGCGCGGACCGCGCGGGCGACCTGCCGTCCCTGTTCGCGGCCTTCGACCGGCTGGCCGCCGAGCTCACCGCCGCCGCCACCGACGACCTCGCCCGAGACCGGGCCGCCGAACGCGTCCGCGGCCTGCTCGACGAGCTGACGCCGCCCGCCGAGCCGGGATCGCTCGACCCCTTCGAGACCGCGACCGACGACGAGGTCTTCGCCCTGATCGACGCCGAGCTCGGCAGCCCGCTGCCGGGACTGGAGGACCGTACCCGATGACCACCGACGACAAGCTGCGCGAGTACCTGCGGCGGGTCACCGCGGAACTCCAGTCGACCAAGCGCCGACTGCGCGACCTGCAGGACCGCTCCTCCGAGCCGATCGCGATCGTCGGCATGGCCTGCCGCTACCCCGGCGGCGTCGCCTCGCCCGACGACCTGTGGGAGCTGGTCGCCGAAGGCCGGGACGGCATCAGCCGGTTCCCCGCCAACCGCGGCTGGGACCTCGACGCGCTCTACCACCCCGACCCGGACCACCCCGGCACGACCACCGTCCTGCAGGGCGGCTTCCTGCACGACGCCGCCGAGTTCGACGCCGGGTTCTTCGGCATCTCGCCCAAGGAGGCCCACTACACCGACCCGCAGCAGCGGATGATCCTGCAGGCCTCCTGGGAGGCCGTGGAACGGGCCGGCCTGGACCCGACCGCCCTGCGGGAGAGCCGTACCGGCGTCTACACCGGCGTGATGCACCACGACTACCCGGGTGCCCAGGGCGCGGGCAGCGTCGTCTCCGGGCGGGTGGCCTACCAGCTCGGCCTGCGAGGCCCCGCCGTCACCGTGGACACCGCCTGCTCCTCCTCGCTGGTCGCCCTGCACCTGGCCGTCAGGGCTCTGCGGCGCGGCGAGTGCGACATGGCACTGGTGGGCGGCGCGACGGTGCTGGCGACCCCGACCGCCTTCGTCGAGTTCAGCCGCCAGCGGGGGCTGGCCCCCGACGGCCGCTGCAAGCCGTTCGCCGCCGCCGCCGACGGCACCGCGTGGTCCGAAGGCGTCGGCGTCCTCGTGGTCGAGCGGCTGTCGGCGGCGCTCGCGGCCGGCCGACCGGTCCTCGCGGTGGTGCGCGGCACCGGGGTCAACTCCGACGGCGCCAGCAACGGCCTCACCGCGCCCAACGGCCCCGCCCAGCAGCGGGTCATCCGCGAGGCCCTGGTCGACGCGGGCCTCACCCCCGCCCAGGTCGACGTGGTCGAGGCGCACGGCACCGGCACCCCGCTGGGCGACCCGGTGGAGGCGCAGGCCGTGCTCGCCGCGTACGGCAAGGAGCGCGCCGAGCCGCTGCGACTGGGCTCGATCAAGTCGAACCTCGGGCACACCCAGGCCGCGGCCGGCGTCGCCGGGATCATCAAGATGGTCATGGCCATGCGCCACGGCATGCTGCCCAGGACCCTGCACCTGGACGAGCCCACCCCGTACGTCGACTGGTCGGCGGGCGAGGTGGAGCTGCTGGCCGAGGACACGCCCTGGCCGGCCGGTGCCGAACCCCGGCGGGCGGCCGTCTCCTCGTTCGGCGTCAGCGGCACCAACGCCCATGTGATCCTGGAGGAACCGCCCGTGGCGGCCGACCGGGACGAACCCGCCGAGGACACCCCCGGGCCGTGGATCTGGGCGCTGTCCGGCCGGTCGGCCGCCGGGCTGCGTGCCCAGGCCGAGGCCCTGACCGGGTACCTGGCCGGGCGGCCCGCCCTGCGACCGGGCGACGTCGCCCTCTCACTGGCCACCACCCGGGCCGCGCACGAGCACCGCGCCGTCGTCCGCGGCGCCGACCGCGCCGAGCTGACGGCGGGCCTGGCCGAACTCGCGGCCGGCCGCCCCTCGTCGGCCGTGGTCGAGGGCACCGTCGGCCCGTCCGGCGGGGTGGCCTTCCTCTTCCCGGGCCAGGGCTCGCAGTGGCGGGACATGGCGGTGGAACTGCTGGACACCAACGAGGTGTTCCGGGCCCGGATCGCCGAGTGCGCGGCCGCGCTCGCCCCGCACGTCGACTTCGACCTGGAGGCCGTGCTGCGCGGCGCGGGGGACCTCGAGCGGGTCGACGTCGTCCAGCCCGCCCTGTTCGCCGTGATGGTCGCCCTCGCCGACGTCTGGCGCTCGCTGGGCATCCGGCCCACCGCCGTGGTCGGCCACAGCCAGGGCGAGATCGCCGCGGCCTGCGTGGCCGGCGCGCTCACCGTGGCGGACGCCGCCCGCGTGGTCGCCCTGCGCAGCCGGGCCCTGCTCGCGCTCTCCGGCCGCGGCGGGATGATGTCCGTCGCCCTGCCCGCCGACCAGGTCCGCGAGCGGCTACGCCGCTGGGACGGCCGCCTGGCGGTCGCCGCCGTCAACGGCACGTCCTCGGCGGTCGTCTCCGGTGACGTCGACGCGCTGGACGAACTCCTCGCCGCCTGCGAGGCCGAGGAGGTGCGGGCCCGCCGGGTCGACGTCGACTACGCCTCGCACTGCTCCCACGTCGAGGCCGTCCGCGACCAGGTCCTGGAGGCGCTCGCACCGGTGCGCCCGCGCGCCCCCGAAGTGCCGTTCTTCTCCTCCGTCGAAGGCCGGTGGATCGACGGTGACGACGCCTTCGACGCCGACTACTGGTACCGCAACCTGCGCGAGACGGTCCGCTTCGACGAGGCCGTTACCGCGCTCGTCCGGCGCGGCTGCACGACCCTGCTGGAGGTCAGCCCGCACCCGGTGGTCACCACCGGGGCGCAGGAGACCGTCGAGGCGCTCGACGCCGACATCACCGTCGCGCACACGCTGCGCCGCGACGAGGGCGGACAGGCGCAACTGCTCACCGCGCTCGCCCAGTTGCACGTCCGCGGCGTGCGACCGGACTGGTCGGCGGTGTGGCCCGGCGCCCGCCGCGTCGAACTTCCCACCACCGCCTTCGTCACCGAGCCGTACTGGCGCGCCGACGACGACCCGGCCGCCCTGGGCCTGGACCTCGTCGACCACCCCGTCCTGCGCGCCTGCCTGGGTGGCGAGGAGACCGTCCTGACCGGCCGGCTCTCCCTGGCCGCCCTGCCGTGGCTGGCCGACCACGTCGTCGACGGACTGGTGGTGCTGCCCGGCGCCGCCATCGCCGAACTGGCCGCCCGGGCCGGCGACGAGGTGGGCTGCGCGGTCGTCGACCAGCTGACCCTGCTCACCCCGGTCGTCCTGCCCGAGGACGCCGAGGTCCGGGTGCGGCTCGACGTCGCCGCGCCCGCCGAGGACGGCTCCCGCGCACTGACCCTGCACACCCGCACCGGCGGGACGGGCCACTGGACCACCCATGCCACCGCCGTCCTGCTGCCCGCCGCCGACGAACCGGCACCCACGCCCGTCCCGTGGCCGCCGGCCGACGCCGAACCGCTCGACGTGGAGGAGCTCTACGCGCGGCTGCGCGGCGCCGGACTGCCGTACGGCCCGGCCTTCCGCGGCGTGCGGGCACTGTGGCGCGGCCGTGACGGCGCCGTGTTCGCCGAGGTCGTACTGCCCGGCATCGAGCCGGACGGCTTCGTCCTGCACCCCGCGCTGCTCGACGCCTGCCTCCACCCGGTGGCGCTCGGCGGCTTCCTCACCGGGCCGCAAGACCGGCCCTCGCTGCCCTTCGAATGGTCGGGCGTGCGCGTCCACGCGGTCGGCGCCGACACCGTCCGGGTGGCCGTCACCGCGGCCGGGCCCGACGCCGTCCGGGTCGAGCTGGCCGACCCGTCGGGCGCGCCGGTCGCCTCGGTGGACACGCTCGTGCTGCGCCCGCTGCCCGAGGGCGCCCTGGGCCGGTCGGGCAGCCGCGACCTGCTGCGCCCCCACTGGGTGGGGCGCGCCCTCCCCGACGGCGCCGCGGTCGACTTCGCGGTGTCCGACCCGGATCTCGCCGCGCTGCTGAAGCGTCAGCCCGCGACAGACGCCGCGCCATTCGTCCTGACCCCGGCGCCGACCGGTGAGCCGGCCGCCGCCGTGGCGAGCGCGCTCACGACGGTGCAGGAATGGCTGGCAGACGAGCGGGCCGGGGCCGCGACCCTCGTCGTGGTCACCCGCCGGGTGCGCGAGGACGTCGCCGAGGCCGCCGTGGCCGGCCTCGTGCGCTCCGCCCAGGTCGAACACCCCGACCGCTTCCTGCTGCTCGACCTGGCCGACGACTCCGACGCGACGCTCGCCGCGGTACCCGCCGCGCTGGCCGCCGGCGAGCCGCAGATCGCGCTGGCCGACGGCGCCGCCACGGTGCTCCGGCTGGAACGCACGGCACCGGCCGCCGACCCGACCGCGGACCCGGGAGCCAACCCGACCGGGGAACTCGGCAAGGTCCTGATCACCGGGGCCTTCGGCACCCTCGGGCAGCTCGTCGCCCGCCACCTGGTCGACGCGCACGGCGTGCGCGAACTGGTGCTGGTCGGCCGACGCGGCGCACGGACCCCCGGCGCGGCCGAGCTCGCCGACGCGCTGACCACCGCCGGTGCGACGGTCGAGACGGCGGCCTGCGACGTGGCCGACCGCGCCGCGCTGGCCCGGCTGGTCGACGGCGCCGGCTTCACCACCGTCGTCCACGCCGCGGGTGTCCTGGACGACGCCCTGGTCACCGACCTGACGCCGGAGCGCCTCACCCGCGTGCTGGCACCCAAGCTCGACGCGGCCCACCACCTGCACACCCTCCTGCCCGACGCGCGGCTGGTGCTCTTCTCCTCGGCGGCCGGCCTGCTCGGCGGGTTCGGGCAGGCCAACTACGCGGCGGCCAACGCCGGACTCGACGCCCTGACCCGGCTGCGCCACGCCCGGGGCCTGCCGGGAGTCTCGCTGGCCTGGGGCCTGTGGGAGGCCGAGAGCACCATGACCGAGGGGGTCGACCGCGACGGCTTCGGCCGCTCCGGCTTCCTCGCGCTGTCCGACCGCGCCGGCCTCGCCGCCCTGGACGCCGCCCTTGCCTCGGCCGAGCCGGTGCTCGCACCCATCCGGATCGACCCGGCCGCCCTGCGCGCGATGGGCGACGCGGTACCCGCCGCGCTGCGCGCCCTCGTCGGTGCGCCGGCCCGCCGCACCGCCGCCGGCGGCGGCGCGGCCGTCGACCCCGAGCTGGGCGGCCGCCTGGCCGGCAAGACCCCGGCCGACCGGCAGCGGGTCCTGCTCGACCTGGTGGCCGGGCACGCCGCCGCCGTCCTCGGACACGGCTCGTCGGACCTCGTCGACCCCGACCGGGCCTTCAAGGACGTCGGCTTCGGCTCGGTCAGCTCCGTCGAACTGCGCAACCGCCTCTCCGCCGCCACCGGCCTGCGGCTGCCCGCGACCGTGGTCTTCAGCCATCCCAGCCCGGCCGCGCTGGCCCGCCACCTGGACGACCTGCTCGCCGGTGCGCAGGCGGCGGCGCCCGTCGCGGCCCCCTCCCAGCAGGCCGACGCGGACGACCCCGTCGTCCTCGTCGGGATCGGCTGCCGGCTCCCCGGCGGGGTCGGCACCCCGGAGGACCTCTGGGAGCTGCTGCGCGCCGAACGCGACGGCATCGGGCCCTTCCCCGAGGACCGCGGCTGGCCGATCGACCGGTACGACCCGGACCCGGCCGCCGCCGGGCGCAGCTACGTCCGGCACGGTGGCTTCATGACCGGCGCGACCACCTTCGACGCGGCCTTCTTCGGCGTGTCGCCGCGCGAGGCCGCCGCGATGGACCCGCAGCAGCGCCTCCTGCTGGAGACCGTCTGGGAGGCGTGCGAGGACGCCGGGGTCGACCCCACCACGCTGCGCGGCACCCGGACCGGCGTGTTCGTCGGCTCCATGTACCAGGACTACGGCCGCCTCCTGGAGGGCCCGGCGGCCGAGGGCTTCCTCGCCCCTGGCGTCGGCGGCGGCGTGCTGTCCGGCCGGGTCGCCTACACGTACGGCCTGGAAGGCCCGACCGTCACCGTCGACACCGCCTGCTCGTCGTCCCTGGTGGCCCTGCACCTCGCCGCCCAGTCCGTCCGGGCGGGGGAGTGCGACCTCGCGCTGGCCGGCGGGGTCACGGTGCTCTCGACGCCGATGGTGTTCGTCGAGTTCAGCCGCCAGCGCGGACTGGCCGCCGACGGCCGGTGCAAGCCGTTCGCCGCCGCGGCCGACGGCACCGCGCTCGGCGAGGGCGTCGGCGTGGTGCTCGTCGAGCGCCTCTCGCGGGCCCGCGCCCTCGGCCACGAGGTGCTGGCCGTGCTGCGCGCCAGCGCGGTGAACTCCGACGGCGCGAGCAACGGCCTCACCGCGCCCAACGGCCGCGCCCAGGAACAGGTGATGCGGGCGGCCCTGGCCGCCGGCGGCCTGCGCCCCGCCGACGTGGACGCCGTCGAGGCGCACGGCACCGGCACGGCGCTCGGCGACCCGATCGAGGCCCAGGCGGTGCTGGCGGTCTACGGTCAGGACCGCCCGGCGCCGCTCTGGCTGGGCTCGCTCAAGTCCAACCTGGGGCACGTGCAGGCCGCGGCCGGCATCGCGGGCGTCATCAAGGCCGTGCTGTCCATCCGGCACGGGCTGCTGCCGCGCAGCCTGCACCTCGACGCGCCGTCACCGCACGTCGACTGGAGCGCGGGGAACGTCGCCCTGCTGAGCTCGGCCCAGCCCTGGCCCGAGCGTCCGGGCCCCCGTCGGATGGGCGTGTCCTCGTTCGGGATCAGCGGGACCAACGTCCACGTGGTGGTCGAACAGGCGCCGCCGGCGGCCGCCGCCGAGCCGACCGGGCCCGACCTGGAGGGCGTGCCGTGGCTGCTGTCGGCGCGCTCCGAGGCGGCGCTGTCCGCCCAGGCCGCCCGCCTGCTGGAGGCGGACACCACGGACCTGCCCGCCGTCGCCCGCGCCCTGGCCACCACCCGGTCCGCCCAGCGGTACCGGGCGGCGGTAACGGGCGCGGACGAGCCGGCCCTCCGTACGGCCCTGACCGCCCTGGCGGCCGGCCGGACCGACCCGGGCCTGCGGCGCGCGACGGCCGGCCGGCCCCGGCTCGCCCTGCTGTTCACCGGGCAGGGCAGCCAACTCCCGGGCATGGGACGGGAACTGTACGGGACCTTCCCGGTGTACGCGCAGGCCTTCGACGAGGTCTGCGAGCTCTTCGACCTGGGCTGCCCGCTGCGCGAGGCGGTCTTCGGCGAGGAGGGGCCGCTCGACCGCACCGAGTACACCCAGGCGGCGCTGTTCGCCCTGCAGGTGGCCCAGGCCCGGCTGCTGTCCTCCTGGGGCGTGACGCCCGACTTCCTGATCGGCCACTCCGTCGGCGAGCTCTCCGCCGCCTGCGTGTCCGGCCTGATCCCGCTCGACCAGGCCGCCGCGCTGGTGGCCGCCCGGGGCCGGGTGCTCGGCGCCCTCCCGCCGGGCGGCGCGATGGTGTCGGTCCGGGCGTCCGAAGACGAGGTGCTCGCCCTGCTCGACGGCCGGGAGGACCGGGTGGCGATCGCCGCCGTCAACGGGCCGGCGGCGGTGGTGCTCTCGGGGGACGACGAGGCCGTGACGGCGGTCGCCGCCGAGCTCGCGGCCCGCGGGCACCGCACCCGCCGGCTGAACGTGGGCATCGCCTTCCACTCGCCGCTCGTGGAGCCGGCGCTCGCCGAGTTCCGCGAGACCGCCGAGGCAGTGCGGTTCGGGACGGCCCGGATCCCCGTCGTCTCCACCGTCCGCACCGACGCGCCCATGGACACCCCCGACTACTGGGTGGACCAGCTGCGCGGATCGGTCCGCTTCGCCGATGCCGTCCGCCGTGCGCACCAGGACGGGGCCACCGCGTTCCTGGAGGCCGGCCCCGACGCGGTGCTGGCCCCGGCCGCCGCGGCGTGCCTGCCGGACCTCCCCGTCCGACCGGTCGCCCTGCTGCGACGGGACCGGACGGACGTCCGCGCGGCCACCGAGGCGCTGGGAGCCCTGCACACGCACGGGGTGCCCGTGGACTGGGCGGCCGTCCACGAGGGCAGGCCGCTGCGCCGGGTGTCGCTGCCGCGGTACGCGTTCCGCAGCCGGCACTACTGGCCCGCGCTCGTCGTGCCGGAGCCCGCCGTACCGGGCCCCGCGGTGCCCGAGCCTGCGGCGCCCGAGCCCGCGGACACCGTGCTCGCCCCGCTCTGGTCCGCCCTGGAGAACGACGACGCCGCCGCGGCGCTGGACCTGCTCGACCTGCGGGGGGACGAGACGCCCGCCCAGATCCTCGCGGCTCTCGGCCGGTTGCGCTCCGGCGTCCGGCTCCCGGTCATGCAGGCGGCCCGGTGGCGGCGCGTCCCGGACGACCCCACCCCGGCCCTCGACCAGGACGTGCTGCTCCTTGCCCCGCCCGGGGGCGACGACGACCTGGCCGACGCGCTCGCCGGGGCCCTGGCCCGGCACGGCGCACGCGTGCGGACCGCCGGCGGCGAACGGCCGGACCTCGTCGTCGCGCTGCCCGGGGCCGAACCGGTCGCGGCGCCCGGCGTCCCGCGGTGGGCCCTCGGCGCGGACGGTGCCGGCCTGGTCGGCGACCACCTGGTGATCCTGCCGCCGGTGGTCGACGCCCGGGCCCGGGCCCGGCTCTGCGCGGTGATCGCCGAGGGGCACCCCGAGGCCCGGATCGAGGCGGACGGCGTGTCCGTGCGCGTCTACGAGACGGTGGAACCGGCCGACCGGTGGCGCCCGGCGGGCGACGTCCTGCTGTCCGGCCTCCCGGACGGGCTCACCGAGGCGGTGGCCGACGCCGTACGGCGTTCCGGCGCCCGCTGCCTGGTGGCCGGGGACACCCCCTGCCCACCCGGAGCCGTCCGGCTCGGCGAGGAGGAGGGCGCGGTGGCGCTCGCGGCGGCGATCGTCGGAGCCGGGGCCGAACCGGGGCTCGCCGGGAAGGACGGGACGGTACCGCTGGTCGCCGTCGTGTCGGTGGGGGAGCGGGTGGCGGAGCCGTCGGCCGGGGTCCTCGCCCTCGGCCGCACTACGGTCACGGTGGCGGTCGCTCCGGGGCTGGACCCGCGGGCGGCGGCGGCCGGGCTCTTCCGGGCGATGGCCGCGGGCGAGCCGACGGTCCGCCTCGTCGGGGGGGACGCCGTGTCGGGCGTGACAACCGTGCCTGCCGCGCGGCTCGCGAGCGCGCCCCTCTTCCTGCCGGCCGTTGCTTCCGCGCCCGGCATTTCCGAGCCCGGCGTCGATTTCGGTCCGGCTGTTGATTCCGGTCCGGAGAGCGCGGCCGGCGAGCCCGAGCCCGGGCCCAATCGGCAGGCCGAACTCTGGGTGGCACTGGCCGAGTTGCCGCGCGAGCGGTGGGAAGAGGCGGTGCTGGGCGGAGTACGCGGGCTGGTGGCCGCAGTACTGGGGCACGAGTCCGCCGACGAGGTAGGGACCGAGACCGAGTTCTTCGACCTCGGCCTCACCTCCGTCACCGCGATCGAGCTGCGCGACCACCTCGTCACCCTGACCGGACTCGACTGGGCCGCGGACGTGCTCTACGAGAACCCGACGCCGCAGGTGCTGGCAGACCTCGTTATCGACCGGCTGGCCGCCGCCATGGGGTGACACCCGGCTGCCCGGCCGGCCTCCTCGCCCTGTCACCCCACCCCGCCTTGGGGATGGTGACAGGGCGCGGGCAGGCGTGCCATGCCGCACCCGCGGCTGATGGGTGTACCGCGAAGTGCCCCGGGTCGGGTTTGTGCCGTACAGGTTCGGGGACGGTGCCGTGGCTTGGTTTGCCTGTGGCGCCTGTTGGGCGTAGTGTTCTCTAGCTGCTCGGCAGGGAGCACCGGACACGCATCGGCGCGGACGGTCCCGGAGCAGCCAATCCCCTGAAACACCACTTCCCGGCTCGGGCCGGGTCGCGTCCGCGTTTTCGCGTCGCGACTCGGGGCGAATTCGGCGTGCGTGTTTTATATGGGTTGCGGCCGGATTCGCTTTTCGGAGCGGGGATCGGCTAGTGTTTGAAACGTCGGACGGGGCGTCAAGCCTTGGAAGACACCGGCGAGTTGGATGAACGAAGCCCGGAAACGGAGCGGAAAACATCTGATAAGCTGGAAACACGAAAGAACGAAGCGCCCGGAGGG
>NZ_JBSFJV010000122.1:0-18566 GCF_053598235.1 Kitasatospora sp. NPDC001159 | reverse complement strand
CCGCCCGGATCAGTGCGGGCAGGTTGGCCCCGCGCAGCCCGAACGAGGCCCGGGCGAACACCGGGAACGGGGGGTGAACGACCGGGGATTACTCGGAGGCCGCGGTCTTGATGTCGATGGCGGCCTTGACCAGGCCCGCGAACAGCGGGTGCGGGCGGGTCGGGCGGGACTTCAGCTCCGGGTGGGCCTGGGTGGCCACCAGGTACGGGTGCACCTCGCGCGGGTACTCGACGTACTCGACCAGGTCACCCTTGGGCGAGAGGCCGGAGAACTGCAGGCCGGTCTTCTCCAGGTCCGCGCGGTAGGCGTTGTTGACCTCGTAGCGGTGGCGGTGGCGCTCCTCGACGTACTGCTCGCCGCCGTAGACCTCGCGGACGATCGAGCCCTCGGCGAGCTTGGCCGGGTACAGGCCCAGGCGCATGGTGCCGCCCAGGTCGCCCTTGCCGTCGACGATGGCCAGCTGCTCGGCCATGGTGGAGATGACCGGGTGCTTGGCGGCGGCGTCGAACTCGGTGGAGTTGGCCTCGGGCAGGCCGGCCAGGTTGCGGGCCGCCTCGATGACCACGCACTGCAGGCCCAGGCACAGGCCCAGCAGCGGGATCTTGTTCTCGCGGGCGTAGGTGATCGCGCCGACCTTGCCGTTGACGCCGCGGTCGCCGAAGCCGCCGGGGATGCAGATCGCGTCCACGTCGCCGAGGTGCGCCCGGGCGCCCTCGGGGGTCTCGCAGTCGTCCGAGGTGACCCACTTGATCTCGACCCGGGCGTTGTTGGCGAAGCCGCCGGCGCGCAGCGCCTCGGTCACCGACAGGTAGGCGTCCGGCAGGTCGATGTACTTGCCGACCAGGGCGACCTTGACGATGTGCTGCGGCTCGTGGACGCGGCGCAGCAGGTCGTCCCAGGTGGTCCAGTCCACGTCGCGGAACGGCAGGTCGAGGCGGCGCACCACGTAGGCGTCCAGGCCCTCGCCGTGCAGCACCTTGGGGATGTCGTAGATCGACTTGGCGTCGATGGCCGCGACCACGGCCTCCTCGTCCACGTCGCACATCAGCGAGATCTTGCGCTTGATCGCCTGCGGGACCTCGCGGTCGGCGCGCAGCACGATGGCGTCCGGCTGGATGCCGATGTTGCGCAGGGCGGCGACGGAGTGCTGGGTGGGCTTGGTCTTCAGCTCGCCCGAGGGGCCGATGTACGGCAGCAGGGAGACGTGCACGAAGAACACGTTGTCCCGGCCGACCTCGTGGCGGACCTGGCGGACGGCCTCCAGGAACGGCAGCGACTCGATGTCGCCGACGGTGCCGCCGACCTCGGTGATCACCACGTCGACGTCCTCGGTCGCCATCCGGCGGATCCGGGACTTGATCTCGTTGGTGATGTGCGGGATGACCTGGACGGTGTCGCCCAGGTACTCGCCGCGACGCTCCTTGGCGATGACGGTCGAGTACACCTGGCCGGTGGTGACGTTCGCCGAGCCGTGCAGGTTGGTGTCCAGGAACCGCTCGTAGTGGCCGATGTCCAGATCCGTCTCGGCGCCGTCGTCGGTGACGAAGACCTCACCGTGCTGGAACGGGTTCATGGTGCCCGGGTCCACGTTGAGATACGGGTCGAGCTTCTGCATCGTCACGCGCAGGCCGCGGGCCTTGAGTAGCGCGCCGAGGCTGGAGGCGGTGAGCCCCTTGCCGAGCGAAGAGGCGACACCCCCGGTGACGAAGAGGTGCTTGGTCGTCACGGCGCGGCCGTTCGCTGCCTTGCCGGAATGGGGCTGTGCCAAGAGGGGGCTCCCGTGGGTCGCGTGTCGAAAGTGACGTGGGCGGGAGGCTCGCGGCTCGCCGGGCGACGGGACGCCAGCAGGTGCTCGGCGCTCGAAGGGTCGTCGGTTCGGCTGGTCCGGGGCGTTTGATCCCGCCGGTCCACGGGATACCAGGGTATCAGTGACCTGACCGGGACGCCTTTCGGCCCGCGCGCGGCACCCCGGGGGCGTGCGCCGGGCGCACCACCGGCGCACCATACGCCGCACGAGTCACACCGGTCGCACCACCGGCCGGACCGGGCCAGCCCGCGGTCTCCGTCCGGACCATGCCAGCCCCTCCGTTACGACCACCCGGAGGTGATCCTTCCGGACCATCCTGCGCCGGTCCCACGCGATGCACGGCATTTCCGCCGAATTGCGGCGCCACACGAGGCTGCGTCCGCGTGCTTCGCCCCTTTCGTCCGTCGTAAGCTGCACGGACGCATCGCCGACAGCACGAGCACGCGGAGGGCGTGGGAGGTCAGGACACTCCCGGTCCCCGATGCGCGACCGGACCTCCCCGTATTCCAGCTCCTCCCCACCCACCTCAGGGGCTCGACCGAGCCCCGCGCGGACACTCCAGCAAGGCCCGCCACCACCCCCGGCGGGCCGGACGTCCCGGGATGGAGCCCCGGCCCCGCAGACCGCTCGCTCCCTCGTTCGCCGATGCCCTGACCACATTGCGAACTGGAGATCCACGTGGCCGGCCGTATCGAGGACTACGCACTCATCGGGGACATGCAGACCGCCGCCCTGGTCAGCAGGGACGGGGCGGTGGACTGGCTCTGCCTTCCCCGCTTCGACTCGCCGGCCGTGTTCGCCGGCCTGCTCGGCACCGATGAACACGGCTTCTGGCGGATCGGCCCGGCCGAAGCCGTCGTGACCGAGCTCCCCGTTCCTGCCCCGGCCCCCAGCGACGCACCCGCCACGGCCGCAGACCGGGCCCGCTTCACCGACACCGCCGACCTGCGCGTCCCCCCGCCCACCGCGTCCGCCCCCGCCCTGCCCGCCGACCGGCGTCGCTACCGGGGCGACTCACTGGTCCTGGAGCAGGAGTGGGACGCCCAGGGCGGCACCGTCCGGGTGATCGACTTCATGCCGCCCCGCCCGCTGGCCGGCCGCGACGCCGTCCCCCAGGTGATCCGGATCGTCGAGGGCGTGGCCGGCACCGTGCGGATGCGCTCGGCGCTGCGGATGCGCTTCTCCTACGGCCGGATCGTCCCGTGGGTGCACCGGGTCGAGCAGGCCGACGGCGTCCACCGCACCGTCGCCGTCGCCGGGCCCGACTCGGTCTGGCTGGACGGCGAGGCCGAGACCTACGGGCGCAACCTCACCACCTACGCCGACTTCACCGTCAACGCCGGCGAGCGGATCGCCTTCGCCCTCACCTGGCAGGCCTCCCACCTGGACCCGCCCGCCGTCCCGGACGCCGAGGCGATGCTCGACGCCACCGCCGACTTCTGGCACGAGTGGGCCGACCAGTGCACCTACCAGGGCCCCTACCGCGAGGCCGTGATCCGCTCGCTGATCACCCTCAAGGGCCTCACCTACGCCCCCACCGGCGGCATCGTCGCCGCCCCCACCACCTCCCTGCCGGAGGACATCGGCGGCGAGCGCAACTGGGACTACCGCTACACCTGGCTGCGCGACGCCGCGATCACCCTCTCCTCGCTGCTGCGCACCGGCTACCGCGAGGAGGCCCGCGCCTGGCGCGAGTGGCTGCTGCGCGCGGTCGCCGGCGACCCGGAGAACCTGCAGATCATGTACGGCATCGCGGGCGAGCGCGAGCTCACCGAGTCCTCGCTGGACTGGCTGCCCGGCTACGAGGGCTCCCAGCCCGTCCGGGTCGGCAACGGCGCCGCCGGTCAGCTCCAGCTCGACGTCTACGGCGAGGTGGTGGAGGCCCTGCACCTGGCCCACATGACCGGCCTGGTCCGCAACGACCACGCCCTCCACCTCCAGCTGCGCCTGATCGAGTACCTGGAGGAGCACTGGCAGAACCCGGACGAGGGCATCTGGGAGGTCCGCGGACCGCGCCGGCACTTCGTCCACTCGAAAGTGATGGCCTGGGTCGCCGTCGACCGCACCATCAAGCTGCTGGAGCAGACCCCCGAGGACGCCCCCTCCGACGGCCACCTGCAGCGCTGGCGCGAACTGCGCGAGACCATCCACCGGGACGTCTGCGAGAAGGGCTACGACCCCGAGCGCAACACCTTCACCCAGTACTACGGCGGCCAGGAGCTCGATGCCTCGCTGCTGCTCATCCCGCAGGTGGGCTTCCTGCCGCCGGATGACAAGCGGGTGATCGGCACCATCGAGGCGATCCAGCGCGAACTGTCCACCGAGGACGGCTTCGTGCTGCGCTATCCGACCCACGACGAGACGGGGAACAACGTGGACGGCCTGTCCGGCCACGAAGGCGCCTTCCTGGCCTGCTCGTTCTGGCTGGCCGACGACCTGGCCATGATCGGCCGGGTGCAGGAGGCCCGCGAGCTGTTCGACCGGCTGCTGTCGCTGCGCAACGACCTCGGGCTGCTCGCCGAGGAGTGGGACCCGCGGCTCAAGCGCCAGGTCGGCAACTTCCCGCAGGCCTTCAGCCACGTCCCGCTGATCGACACCGCGCTGCGGCTGACCGCCTGCGGCGCCGCCTACCTGTCGGCCCAGCCCGACGGCCCGGCCTCCGACCGGGTCGAACAGGCGACCGTCTAGGGCCGCTGCACCAACTCGTCGTAGGTGCTGAGCACCTGGGCGACGGTGGCGGCCTCGTCCGGCCAGGTCTCGGCCTGCTGCCGGGCGGCCGCCACCAGCTGCTCGCGGCCGGCGGGGTCGGCCAGCAACTCGCACACCGCCCGTCCGATCGCCGCCGGATCGCCCGGGGGCACCAGCACGGCGGCGTCGCCGACCAGTTCGGGGATGCCGCCGACGGCGGTGGCGACCACCGGCACACCGGCCCGCATCGCCTCCTGGACCACCAGCGAACGGGCCTCCCAGCGGCTGGAGACCACCACCACGTCGGCGGCGGCCAACAGGTCGGGCACGTCCGTGCGGTGGCCGAGCAGGCGCACCGGCAGCTTCTCCGCCGCCACCCGCTCGCGCAGCGGGCCCGCCTCCGGACCGTCCCCGGCGAGCAGCACCAACGGCTCCGGGTCCAGCGCGGACAGCTCCCGGGTGGCGTCCAGCAGCACCCCGAAGGCCTTCTGCGGGACGAGTCGGCCGACCGCCAGCACCAGCGGGCGGTCCGGACCGTCGCCGAACAGCGCGGCGCGCGCCTCGGGGCGGCCGAGCCGGCCCTCGGGCATCGGCGGGGCGGCCACCGGGCCCAGCCGGGCGTCGGTGGCGCCCAGTTCGCGGGCCCGGGCGACCAGGTCGGAGGAGGCGCCGAGGACGAGGTCGGCCGCGCGCGCCACCCGGCGCTCCATCAGCCGCTGCAGGCGGCGCTCCATGCCGGTGGCCAGCAGCGCGTGGTGCGAGGTGACCACCAGCGGGGTCTCCGGGCGCAGGCCCGGGAAGCGGCCGGCGGTACGCAGCGCGAGGTCGGAGAGCAGCCCGGCGCGCAGTCCGTGGGCGTGCACCACGTCGGCGCCGGTGAAGGCCCGGCGCAGCTCGCCGATCGCGGTGGCGTCGCTGCGGGCGCCCGCGGTGGGGGTGATGTCGACGGTGTGGAACCGGGCGCCGGTGCGGGAGAAGCCGAACAGCGCGTCCGTGCCGGCCGGCGCGCAGACCGTGACGGTCACCCCGTGCGCGACCAGGCCCTGGGCCAGGGAGCGCACGTGCGCACCGATGCCGCCGGTGCTGGCGGCCAGGACGAGTACCACGTGCAGCTGCCCCGGTTCCGGGGCGGCCGCGGTGGCCCGGGCGGCGGAATGGTCCACGTCGTCTCGCATCCGACTCGATCAGGTTCGCGCGCCGCTTCGCGAGGGTTGCCCGCCCGGCGGCGCTCGGGACTGGAAAGCCAGTGTCCAGCCGCCACCATGCCAGGTCGGCGGCCCTCTTGGACAGTCGACGCCACGGGGGCGCGTCGTCGTGCCGTGAGGGCCGCCGGACCCGGCGGAGGGGCCTCAGGGCCTGTCCGGCGGGTCCTTGCCGGGGCTGATCCGACCAAACCCACCGGGCCGCGGCCCTAACGCTGGCGCGGGGCCCGGGCGGTGGCCAGCAGCTCCTCGGCGTGGGCGCGGCCCAGCTCCGAGTCCTCCAGGCCGGCCAGCATCCGGGAGAGTTCGCGCACCCGCTCCCCGTCGTTCAGCACCTTGACGCCGGAGCGGGTCACGGTGCCGTCATTGGTCTTCTCCACCACCAGGTGCCGGTCCGCGAAGGCGGCGACCTGCGGGAGGTGGGTGACCACCACGACCTGGGCGGATTCGGCCAGTTTGGCCAGTCGGCGGCCGATCTCGACCGCGGCCTTGCCGCCGACGCCCGCGTCGACCTCGTCGAACAGATAGGTGGGGACGGGGTCGGCGCCCGCGAAGACCACCTCGACGGCGAGCATCACTCGGGACAGCTCACCGCCCGAGGCGCCCTTGGCGATCGGGCGCGGCTGGGCGCCCGGGTGCGGGGCGAGCAGCACCTCGACCTCGTCCACGCCGTGCGGCCCGTACGCGACGGTACGGCCGTCGACCTCGATCCCGGCCAGGTCGTCGACCTGGGTGATCGAGAAGGTCACCCGGGCGTGCGGCATGGCCAGTTCGGCGAGTTCGGCGGAGACGGCCTCGGCGAAGCGGCCGGCGGCGGCCTGCCGGGCGGCCGACACCTCAGCCGCGAGCTCGGCCAACTCGGCCCGCAGCTCGGTCTCCTGGGCGCCGAGCTGGTCGATCCGGTCGTCGTCGCCGTCGAGCTCGGCGAGCCGGACGGACCCGGCCTCGGCCCAGGCGATCACCTCGGCGAGGGTGTTCTCCTCGCCGCCGTACTTGCGCAGCAGCTGGGCCAGCACGGCCCGCCGGTCCTCGACGGCGGCCAGGCGCACCGGGTCGGCGTCCAGGTCGTCGGCGTAGCCGGCCAGGTCCCCGGCCACGTCGGCCAGCAGGTAGCCGACCTCGTTCAGCCGGTCCGCCAGGGCGGCCAGCCGCTCGTCGTGGTGGCGCACGGCGTCCACCGCGCGGCGGGACTGGGCGAGCAGGGTACCCGCGTCCACCGCCTCCGGGTCGGCCGGGTCGCCGGCCAGGGCGGCGTGGGCGAGGGTCGCGGCGGAGGACAGCGCGTCGGCGTGGCCGAGCCGCTCGGCCTCCGCGGCCAGCTCGACGTCCTCCCCGGCCACCGGCTCGGCGGCGGCGATCTCGTCCAGGCCGAAGCGCAGCAGGTCGGCCTCCTGGGCGCGCTCGCGGGCCCGGGTGGTCAGCTCCTCCAGGGTGGCCGAGACCTCGCGCAGGGCGCGGTAGGTCTCCCGGTAGCGGGCCAGCGGCTCGGCCACCGCCTCGCCCGCGTAGCGGTCCAGCGCGCCGCGCTGGCGGGCCGGGCGCAGCAGCCGCTGCTGGTCGGTCTGGCCGTGCACCGCGATCAGGTCCTCGCCGAGCTCGGCGAGCAGCCCGACCGGGACGGCCCGCCCGCCGACGTAGGCCCGGGAGCGGCCCTCGGCGGAGACGGTCCGGCTGATCAGCAGGGCACCGTCGTCCAGTTCCGCCCCGGCCTCGACGGCACGGGCCGCCACCGGGGAGTCGGTGGGCAGTTCCAGCCGGCCCTCCACGACGGCGCGGCCGGAGCCGTTGCGCACCAGGCCCGGGTCGGCGCGGCCGCCGAGCAGCAGGCCGAGGCTGGTCACGACCATGGTCTTGCCAGCGCCGGTCTCACCGGTCACGGCGGTGAAGCCGGGGGCCAGCTCGACCACCGCGTCGTCGATGACCCCAAGATCCCGTATCCGCATCTCGTCCAACACGGAGACGACCTTACGAGGTTCCGCCCCCGGAGCGCGACGAGCGGCAACGGCGCGCGGCAACTCCGGGCCCGGAAGTTCATCCCTTCCGGGACGTTTGCGACGGGCTCACCCCAGGGCCCGGCGCGGTGCACCAGGGCAGGAACAGCTGCACCAGCGGGCCGATGGCCAGCGCGTACGCGACCGTGCCGACCCCGGCGGTGCCGCCGAGCAGGACGCCGGCCGCCAGCACGATGACCTCGATGCCGGTGCGGACCAGCCGCAGCGAGCGCCCGGTGCGCCGGTGCAGGCCGGTCATCAGGCCGTCGCGCGGGCCGGGGCCGAAGCGGGCCCCGATGTAGAGGCCGGAGGCCAGGCCGTTGAGCACGATCGCGGTGGCCATCAGCGCGATCCGGGCGGGCAGGCCCTCGGGGCCGGAGACCAGCTTCAGGGTGAGGTCCATGCCCGCGCCGATCATCAGCACATTGGCGACGGTGCCCAGGCCCGGGCGCTGGCGCAGCGGCATCCACAGCAGTAGCACCAGGGCGCCGCAGATGGTCACCCAGGCGCCCACGGTGAGGCCGAGCACCCGCTGCAGGCCCTGGTGGAAGACGTCCCAGGGGTCCAGGCCGAGCCCGGAACGGAGCATCAGCGCCATGCTCGCGCCGTACAGGCCCAGGCCGACGACCAGCGGCGGGAGCCGGCGGCCCAGCGCATGGGTGTCGCCGAGGATCCGGACGGCGAGACCCGGCCGGGTCGGCTCGGGGGCGGGCGGGGAAGGGGTCGCGGTCTGGGTCGTGGTGGCCAATGCTGCTCCTGCGGGTGGTGCCGCACCCCGGGGCGGCCCCCGGTGGTGGCGGCGCAACGGCCGCCCTGCCATGATGAACAGGCCAAACGAGGCCCCGACAGGGCCAATTCCGAGCGAGTGGACTGATGAGCGCCATGGCCGACTGGCACACCACCGTCACCCCGCCCGCACTGGCCCGGCTGCTCGCCACCGCCCGGCTCCCCGAACCGGCCACCTCGCGCCGCCCCGCCTACCGCACCCTGGCCGGGCAGATCCGGCTGCTGGTCACCGAGGGCCGACTGCCGGTCGGCGCCCGGCTGCCCGCCGAACGCGAACTCGCCTCCGCCCTGGAACTCAGCCGCACCACCGTCGCCACCGCGTACGAGGCCCTGCGCGGCGACGGCTACCTGCTCAGCCGGCGCGGAGCCGGCAGCTGGACCACCCTGCCCGAGGGCGCCCCGCCGCCCAGCGACGCGCTGCACCCCGTCCCGCCGGACGAGCAGGGCAGCACCCTGGACCTCGGCGTCGCCGCCCTGCCCGCCCCGCAGCCCTGGCTCGCGCAGGCCGCCGCCCGGGCCGTCGAACTGCTGCCGCACTACGCCGCCGGGCACGGCCACTACCCCACCGGCGTCCCGGTGCTGCGCGAGGCCGTCGCCCGCCGCTACACCGAGCGCGGCCTGCCCACCACTCCCGACCAGATCCTCATCACCACCGGCGCGATGGGCGGCCTGCACCTGGTCCAGCGGGTGCTGATCGGCCGCGGCGACCGGGTCGCCGTCGAGGCGCCCAGCTACGCCCACACCCTGCAGGCGCTGCGCCTCACCGGGGCGCGCCTGGTGCCGGTGCCGTACAGCTGGGGTCCGCAGTCCCGGAGGCGAGCAGGCGAGTGGCAATGGGACCTGGAGGAGTGGCAGCGGGTGTTGCGCGGTGCCGCGCCCAGGGTCACGTACGTCATCCCGGACTTCCACAACCCGACCGGCACGCTGATCGGCGAGGAGCAGCGCCGCGAGCTGCTGGCCGTGGCCCGGGCCGCCGGGAGCGTGGTGCTGGTGGACGAGACCACCGCCGAACTCGGCTGGGGCGTGCCGGAGTCCACGCCGCTGCCGCGTCCGATGGCGGCGCTGGACCGCTCCGCCCAGGTGGTCACGGTCGGCTCGGCCGGCAAGCTGCTCTGGGGCGGCCTGCGGATCGGCTGGGTCCGGGCCGCGCCCGCGCTCGTGCGCCGGCTGGCCACCGAGCGGGTCTACAGCGACGTCGGCACCCCGGTGCTCGACCAGCTGATCGCCGCCGAGCTGTTGGGCGAGCCGCTCCGGGCCGTCCGCACCCACCAGCTGGCCCGGCTGCGGGCCACCGCCCGCGCCTTCGCCGCCGCGCTGCCCGAGCGCCTCCCCGGCTGGAGCTTCCCGATGCCGCCCGGCGGCCTGGCGCTGTGGGTGTCCACCGACGGCCTGTCCGGCGCTGCGCTGGCCCAGGCCGGGGAGCGGGCCGGGATCCGGATCGCCTCCGGCAACCGGTTCGGCTCTGACGGCGCCTTCGAGCACCACATCCGGCTGCCGCTCACCGTGCCCGCCGCGACGGTGCCCGCCGCCGTCGAGCGGCTCGCCGCGGTGGCCGCCCGCGCGACGGCGGGCGGCCGGCTCGGCTCGGCCGACGAGGCCCAGCCGCTGGCCGTCTGACGGTCCGCCAGCCGCCGCTTCAGCGCTTGGTGTTCGACCGCCCGCGCCAACCCGTCACCGGGAGCGCGAACTTGGCCACCAGTCGGTCGGTGAACGGCGCCCGGTGCAGTCTGGCCAGCCGCACCGGCGTCTGCCCCCTGCGCACCTCCACCCGCGCCCCGGCGGGCAGTTCGACCGAGCGCCGGCCGTCGCACCAGAGCACCCCGTGCGGGGTCTTGGGCTGTACCTCGACCGCCAGCACCGAGTCCGGCGAGGTCACCAGCGGCCGGGCGAACAGCGCGTGCGCGGAGATCGGCACCATCAGTAGCGCCTCCACCTCCGGCCACACCACCGGCCCGCCGCCGGAGAACGCGTACGCGGTCGAGCCGGTCGGCGTCGCGCAGACCACCCCGTCGCAGCCGAAGTTGGAGACCGGGCGGCCGTCCACCTCGGTCACCACCTCCAGCATCCGCTCCCGGGAGGCCTTCTCGATGGACGCCTCGTTCAACGCCCAGTCCTGGTGGACCACATCGCCGTTGGTGCGGACGATCACGTCGATCGTCATCCGCTCCTCGACCTCGTAATCGGCGTCCACCACCCGCTCGACCACCACGGCCAGGTCGTCCCGCTCGGCCTCGGCAAGGAAGCCGACCCGGCCGAGGTTGATCCCCAGCATCGGCAGTCCGTGCGAGCGCGCCAGCTCCGCACCGCGCAGCAGCGTCCCGTCCCCGCCGGCGACCAGGATCAGCTCGCATCCGTCCGCCGCCCCGGGCCCCTCGGCCACCTTCTCGACCCCGTCCGGCAGGTCGAGGTCCACCGCCTCGGCCTCCAGCAGTCTGATCCGGAGCCCCGCCTTCAGCAGCCCGTGCACCAGGCCCTCGACGCTGCGCAGCGCCGCCTCCCGGCCGGTGTGCGCGATCAGGAAGACCGTACGTTCTTCATCGCTCATGCCGCTGCCCTCTCCCTACGCCTGCCGGGTCGCCCTTGGCCCGGTGCGGCCGCGCCATACAGCATGACGGGCCGGACGCTCGCAAAGCACCCTACCGGGGCCCCTCCGCCACGGCCCGGTCCGCGTCCGCGGGGTCCAGCTGCGGGGCGTCCCGGCGCATCCAGAGGAAGTACTCGACGTTCCCGGACGGCCCCGGCAGGGGGCTCGCGGTGACCGCCCGCACGCCCAGGCCGAGCTCCCACGCCTGCCCCGCCACCTGCCGCACCATCTCGGCGCGCAGCTGCGGGCTGCGCACCACCCCGCCGCTGCCCAGCCGCTCCTTGCCGATCTCGAACTGCGGCTTGACCATCAGCACCAGGTCCGCGTCCTCGGCCGCGCAGGCGGCCAGCGCCGGCAGCACCAGGCCCAGCGAGATGAAGGACAGATCGCCGACCACCAGGTCGACCGGGGTGCCGCCGATCGTCTCCAGGGTCAGCTCGCGCACATTGGTGCGGTCCATCACGGTGACCCGCTCGTCGCTCTGCAGCGACCAGGCGAGCTGCCCGTAACCGACGTCCACCGCCAGCACGCGGGCGGCCCCGGCCCGCAGCAGCACGTCGGTGAAGCCCCCGGTGGAGGCGCCCGCGTCCAGCGCCCGGCGGCCCTCGACCACCAGGCCCTGCGGCACGAAGGCCGCGAACGCCCCGGCGAGCTTGTGGCCGCCGCGCGAGACGTAGTCGGGGTCGTTGTCGTCCTTGGCCACCACGACGGCCGCCGAGGTCTCCACCTGGGTGGCCGGCTTGGTCGCGGTGGTGCCGCCGACGGTCACCCGGCCGGCCGCGATCAGCTCGGACGCGTGCTCACGCGACCGGGCCAGCTTGCGGCGGACCAGCTCCGCGTCGAGTCGGCGTCGTGCCACTGCCACTGGTGCTTCAGCTCCTACGGGTCCTGCGGATCAATCCTGGTCGAGCGCGGCCAGCGTGTCGGCGAGCCGCTGGTGAACATCTTCGTACACCGCGACGTGTGCCTCGGCCGGGACCCCGTCCAAGGCCTCCAGCCGGGCCAGCCCGGCGTCCACCCCGGGGTGCCCGGTGGGCAGCAGTTCGACGCCGAGCGGCTCGACCGCCGGACTGGGTTCACTCGTCTCGGGCATCGGGCTTCTTCGTGCTGGTGGCCTTGCGGACGGTGGTCTTCTTCGTCGCCGTCCGCTTGGCGGGGGCCTTGGGCTGCCCGTCCGCCTGCGTCCGCTTCGCGGCGGCGGTCTTCTTGACCGTGGCCTTCTTGGCGACGGCGGTCTTCTTCGCCGCGCTGGTCTTCTTGGCCGCGCCGGTCTTGGCGGCAGTCGTCTTCTTCACCGCGGGCTTCTTCGTCGTCGTACCCTTCGCGGCCGCCGACGCCCCGGCAGTCGGCTCCTCGGCGGCCGGTTGCTCGGCGGCCGGTTGCTCGGCGGCCGACACGGCGAACGCCGCCGGCCGCACCGGCGGCACCGGCGGATCGACCTCGACCGGCTCGTCCACCTCCACCCGCTCAGCCACTATCGGCTCGCCCGCCGTACGCTCGTCCTCGTACTCCCAGCCGCGCCCGAACAGGTCGTCGGCCCGCGGCGCCGGCGCTGGCTCCTCCGCCGCGTACGGGTTCGGCCCGAACTCGGCCGCGGCCGGCTCCTCCTCGACCTCGCGCAGCTTGCTCTCCAGGTACGCCAGCACCACCCCGACCTTGGTCACCTGGTCGCCGACCTTCTCGAAGGCCTTCTCCACCTCGTTGCGCGCCACCCCGACCGCCAGGTCCACCCCGGCCCGCCCGGCGGTCACCGCCTCCTCCGCCAGCGTCTGCAGCGTCTTGGCGGACGGCGGGAACTGCCCGCCGAGCTTGCGCTCGACCTCGGCGACGTCGACGCCGGTCTTCTCCAGGATCGCGGCCGCCGTCCCGACGACCCGCTTGCCGACCTCCTCCACCACCACGGCGGCGGCCGCCACCGCTCCCCGCACCGTCCTCGGCAGCATCCGGGTGCCTCCTTAGCGCCTACGCGCGCATCGCTCCGTCGCCGTCGGTACCCGGGCCGTTTCCGGGCACCCCACAGACGACGCTACCGCCAAAACCCTCCTGAGGTACCGTGGCCCGGCAGTCAGAGCACCGTAGTGACCTGGGGATGGAGCCACCGCCATGGCGAACGCCGAGGAGTGCCGCGAGGCGCTGGAGCAGCTCAGCCGGAACATGGCCGACTCCACCGGCGACGTCCGCAAGGCCGCCGCCCTCGACCGCTCACTCAGTTGCCGGATCACCGACCTCGACCTGACCTTCACGGGGCAGCTGAGCGACGGCCGGATCCACGACGTCGTCGTCGCGCCCGGCGCGCCCGCCGGGAAGGCGGAGATCCGGCTCACCATGGCCAGCGACGACCTGCTCGCCCTCGTCGGCGGCAAGCTCGACTTCGCCTCCGCCTGGGCGAGCGGCCGGGTGAAGCTGGAGGCCCGCTTCCGCGACCTGCTGCGGCTGCGCACCCTGCTCTGACCGCTCCGCGGTCCACCGGTCTCAGAAGCCGAGCCCGGCCAGCGCCTTCCGCCCGTCCACCGGAGCGCCGTCCGCGTCCAGCGCCGTCCACGCCGCCGCGCACAGCGCCCGCAGGCCGTCCCAGCGGTCCCCGGTACCGGTCAGCCTCAGCTCGCCGCCCTCGACCGCGGCGACCCAGTCGCCGCAGCCGAAGCCGCCGTCCCAGGCCGTCGCCGCCGGGTGCGGGACCAGCAGGCCGCGCAGGTCCGCCGCCAGGTAGGTCGGCCGGTGCTCGACCGGGGCCGCCAGCAGCTGTGCCGGGGTGGTCACACCGGTGAACACCAGCAGGCTGTCCACCCCGCCGTTGAACGCGCCCTCGATGTCGGTGTCCAGCCGGTCCCCGACCACCAGCGGCCGCCGGGCTCCGGTCCGCAGCACCGTCTCCCGGTGCATCGGCGGCAGCGGCTTGCCCGCCACCTCCGGCTCCACCCCGGCCGCCGCCCGGACCGCCGCGACCAGCGTCCCGTTGCCGGGCGCGATCCCGCGCGCCGTCGGCACGGTCATGTCGGTGTTCGAGGCCACCCACGGCAGCCCGCCGCGCACCGCGTACGCGGCTTCCGCCAGCTGCGGCCAGCCCACCGACGGGTCGAAGCCCTGGACCACGGCGAGTGGCTTCTCGTCCAGCGAGCGGACCGCGACCAGCCCGCGCTCGGCGAGTGCCTCCTCCAGCCCCAGACCGCCCACGACCAGCACCTTCGACCCGGCCGGCACCTTCTCGGCGACCACCCGGGCGGCCGCCTGGGCCGAGTTGATCACGTCCGTCGGCTCGGCCGGCACGCCCAGCTCGGTCAGGTGCTCCGCCACCACCCGCGGCGGGCGGGAGGCGTTGTTGGTCACGTACGCGAGCCGCATCCCGACCGTACGGGCGGCCGCCAGCGAGTCCACCGCGTGCTCGATCGCGTACGGGCCGGCGTAGACCACGCCGTCCAGGTCCAGCAGCGCGGTGTCGTACGTCTCGGTCAGCGGGCTGTCACTGCCGCCGGGGGCGGTCCGTCGCACGGTGGTGGCCGTCTCGGTCATGCCTGTGCTACCTCATTCACTGCGGTTCACCGCGTTCGCCAACTGCACTGCTCGTACCTGCCCGCTCAGGCGTCGTCGTTGACGCCCTCGGGCTCTCCCCCGGCCTGCTCCCCGGCACCTGCTCCGGGCTCCCCGCCCCGATCTTTCCTGCTGGCCGGCACCCCGGGCAGTAGCGGGCCGAACGCCCCGGCGCGGGCCGCCAGGGTGGCCCGGGTCTGCCGCAGTGCCTCCCGGTAGTGGTCGGTCTCCGGCCGCATCGCCACGGCCAGCGCCAGGTGCTCGGCGGACGTCTCGAAGTCGCCCAGCCGGGCCGCCGCGACGCCCCACCCGAACTGAGCGTAGTCGTCCGCCGGATCGGCCAGTGCCACGGCCCGGAAGTTTTCCAGCGCCGCCGCGTACGAACCGGCGTCGAACTGCGCGCGGGCCAGCGCCTCCCGGATGCTGCGCGAGTGCGGCTCGGCCTCCGCCGCCCGGGCGAGCAACTGCTCGGCGGCCGCCGGATGCCCCTGGGCCAGCAGCTTCGCGCCCCGGCGGAACCAGTCGTACACGTCCCCGGTGGGCTCCCCGGGCCGCCCCTGGGCCGGGATGCCCCCCGCCGGCGCGCTCTCCCCCGGGCCGCCGCCGTCCGCCCGTCCGTGCCGGTCGTCCATGCCGTACCTCGCCCTCGATCACTCGCCCGCCCCACAAAACAGCACGGGTATTCAGATCTTTCAACAACGTCTACCCGGTTACCATGCCCAGAATGAGCGCACCCAGTGCAGAAGACGGAGTCGAGACTCCCGAGGGCGGCCCCGGCGATCCCGGGCACGTCGCCACCGCAGGCCTGTCGCTGTCCCCCTTCCGAGGACTGCGCTACGTCCCTGACCGGGTCGGCGCGCTGGCCGCGGTGACGTCCCCGCCGTACGACGTCGTCGACCCGGGGCGCCGACTCGACCTGGAGACCGCCGACCCGCACAACGTGGTCCGGCTGATCCTGCCCCGACCCGAGCCCGAGGACGCCGGCGACCGCCCCGACCGCGACACCAGGTACCGGCACGCCGCCCGACTGCTGGCCGCCTGGCAGCGCGAGGGCGTGCTCGCCGCCGACCCGGTCCCCGCGATCTACGTCTACGAGCAGCGGGTGCCCGCCACCGGCGACTCCCCCGAGCTGCTCCAGCGCGGCCTGATCGGCGCCCTCGCCGTCAGCGGGCCCGAGGCCGGCGTCGTCCTCCCGCACGAGGACGTCATGCCCCGCCCGGTCGCCGACCGGGTCGGCCTGATGCGCACCACCCGGGCCAACCTGGAACCGCTGCTGCTCACCTACCGGGGCGACGGCGGCGCCTCCGGCGTCCTCGAGCGGACGGTCGAGGACGAGCCGCTGCTCTCCACCGCCACCAGCGACGGCACCCATCACCGCCTGTGGGCCGTCACCGACCCGGCCGAGATCGCCGAGATCGGCCGCGACCTGGCCACCTGCCGGGCGCTGATCGCCGACGGCCACCACCGCTGGGAGATGTACCTGCGGCTCCAGCGCGAGCACCGCCACCTGCCGCGCAGCCCCTGGGACCGCGGCATGGTGCTCCTGGTGGACACCGCCCGCTACCCGTTGCGGGTCCGGGCCATCCACCGGGTGCTGTACCGGCTGCCGGTGGCCGACGCGCTGGAGAAGCTCGGCGACCAGTGGAAGGTCAAGGAGGTCCCCGGCCCGCTGCCCGCCGCGCTCCAGGCGCTCGCCGAGCAGAAGCGGCACGGCGGCAACGGCTTCGTGCTGACCGGCGGTGCCGGCGTCTACTGGCTGCTCAGTGAGCCCGAGGAGTCCCTGATCGACGCGACCGTGTCGCACGACCGACCCGAGGAGTGGCGCCACCTGGACGCCACCGTCCTGCACGCCACCCTGCTCGACCACACCTGGCACGTCCCCGACGGCCCGGACGACATCGGCTACCTGCACACTGCCGCGGCCGCCGAGCGCGAGGCCGCCCGCACCGGCGGCACCGCCGTCCTGCTGCACCCGGTCCGGGAGAGCGTGGTGCGGCGGCTGGCCGAACAGGGCGTCACCATGCCGCGCAAGTCCACCTCCTTCGGGCCGAAGCCGGCCACCGGGCTGGTGCTGCGCAACCTCGCCCTGGGCTGACGGTCCAGGACGCCGTGAGGCCCTGCCGCTCCTTCGGGGAACGGCAGGGCCTCACGGTGTTTCAGGTCAGGGCGCTCAGTTCTGGGCGTCGCCCTTGCTTTCCTCGGCCTGCTCGGCCTGCTTGTCCTCGGCCTGCTTGTCCTCGGCCTGCTTCTCCTCGGCCTTGGCGCCCTGGGAACGCTCGGGCACCACGCCGTCGAAGTCCTCGTCGATCTCGAGGTCGTCCTCGTCGTAGTACTCCTCGACGTCCTCCTCGTCCTCGAAGATCACGCGGTCGTCGGCGATGTCGCCGCCGCGCTTCTTCGCCGGGGCCTCGGCCTGGTCGGCCTCGTCCTCGGCCAGCTCCGGGTCGAGCGCGTCGGTGAACTCCACGCCGTCGATCTCGGCCAGGCGCTCGGAGGCGTTGGTCGTACCGTCGGTGTCGGCCTCGGCGGCCTTGGCGAACCACTCGCGGGCCTCGTCGCCACGGCCGGCGGCGATCAGTGCCTCGGCGTAGGCGTACCGCAGCCGCGCGGTCCACGGGTGCACGGCGCTGGAGGCCAGCTCCGGGCTCTGCAGCGTGACGACGGCGGCGTCGTACTGCTCCATGTCGCTGCGGGCACCGGCCGCCACCAGGCGCATCTCGACCTGGCCGGCCTTGTCCAGCTGCTTCACCTCGGGCTCGCCGGCCATCGCCAGCGCACGCTCCGGACGGCCCAGACCGCGCTCGCAGTCGGCCATCACCGGCCACAGGTCGGCGCGACCGGTCATCCGACGGGCCGCGCGGAACTCGGTCAGTGCCTCGGAGTAACGCTGCGTCATGTAGGAGGCGAAACCGGCCGCCTCACGGACGGCGGCGACGCGGGAGGCCAGCCGCAGCGCGACGCGCGAGTACTGGTAGGCCTCCTCCGCCTCGCCGTCGAGCAGACGGGCCACCATCACCAGGTTGCGGGCGACGTCGTCCGCGAGCGTCTTGGGCAGGCTCTTGAGCTCCTGGCGGACGTCCGCGTCCAGCTCGAAGCCAGTGACGTCCTCCGGGATCGGCAGGCGCTTGACCGGCTCGTAGTTGCCACGGCGGTCGTCGTAGTCCCGACGGCCGCGGTCGCCGCCACGGTCGTCCCGGCGGTCGTCACGACGGAAGCCACCCGAGGGGCGGTCGTCGCGACGGAAGCCACCACGGTCATCGCGGTCGCGGTACGGACGGTCGTCACGACGCGGACGCTCGTCACGGTCGTCACGACGGAAACCACTCGGGCGGTCGTCGCGACGGAAGCCGCCACCGGCCGGACGGTCGTCGCGACGGAAGCCGCCACGGTCATCGCGGTCGCGGTACGGACGGTCGTCACGACGCGGACGCTCGTCACGGTCGTCACGACGGAAACCACTCGGGCGGTCGTCGCGACGGAAGCCGCCACCGGCCGGACGGTCGTCGCGACGGAAGCCGCCACGGTCATCGCGGTCGCGGTACGGACGGTCGTCACGACGCGGACGGTCATCACGGTCGTCACGACGGAAACCACCCGAGGGGCGGTCGTCACGGCGGGGGCCGCCACGGTCGTTGGACCAGCCCCCACGGGACCGGGGCTCGTAGCCGCGGCCGTCGTCCGATCGACGCTCGGGACGGTCCTGGGACTGGTTCGACATCCTGGTGACTCCTTCTGCTGCTTCAACTCCACCGCGGACCGATCAACACCAGTGCCGTCACGCGGTATCGGCGCCGGCCTCCTGGCCGTGCACCATCTCCATTGTCCGACATGCCGGAAGCGTCCGCGTCGGGGCGGAAGTCCCGGCCTGCCGGCCTCGTTCACGTTCGCAGAACACAAAAAGGCCGCGGCCCCAGCGAGTCGCTGGGGCCCCGGCCGAGAATAAATTTAAGGCGGCGGCCAACACACCCCACCGGGGCCCC
>NZ_JBSFJV010000121.1:0-18639 GCF_053598235.1 Kitasatospora sp. NPDC001159 | reverse complement strand
CTCAACGTCGTCCAGGGATACGGCTCCGAGATAGGCGGTCCCCTCACCTCGCACCCCGACGTGCGCCGCATCAGCTTCACCGGCTCCGTGCCGACCGCCAAGCGGATCGCCGAGGCCGCCGCCGCCAACCTCACCCCGCTCAGCCTCGAACTCGGGGGCAAGTCACCGCTGTTGGTCTTCGCCGACGCCGACCTGGACCTCGCGGTCGACCTGGCGGTCGAGCAGTACGACAACGCCGGGCAGGTCTGCCTCGCAGCGACCCGGATCCTCGTCGAGTCCTCTGTTGCCGAGGAGTTCACCCGCCGCTTCGTCGAGCAGGCCGGGGCCCTGGTCCAGGGCGACTCGCGCGACGAGGCCACCGATCTAGGCCCGAACATCCATGCCCGGCAGCTGGAGAAGATCGACGGCTTCGTCCGGCGGGCCCTCACCGGCGGCGCCCGCGCTGTGACCGGTGGCGGCCCGAACACCGACCTCGGCGGCCTCTACTACCGGCCCACCCTGCTCACCGGCGTCGCCCAGGACAGCGAGATCGTCCAGGAGGAGGTGTTCGGCCCGGTCCTGACGCTCCAGACCTTCGACACGGAGGCCGAGGCGGTCGAGCTCGCCAACGACACCCGGTTCGGCCTGGCCGCGACCCTCGCCACCGGCGACCCCGAGCGCGCCGAGCGGGTCTCCGCGCAGCTCGTCGCAGGCACGGTCTGGGTCAACTGCTTCTTCGTCCGTGATCTTCAGGCTCCCTTCGGCGGGTCGCGTCACTCCGGGGTCGGCCGCGAGGGCGGTACCTGGAGCTTCGACTTCTACTGCGACGTCAAGAACACCGTCACCGCCCCGAAGGGATGGAAGGACCATGGGTGAGATCGTCGGGGCGGGCCTGCTCGCCCATGTCCCCACCATCGTGCTGCCGGAGGCCGACCGGCTGGAACTCAACGAGGGCAAGGAGATCACCCTCGTCACCGGCCTGCGGCAGCTGCGCCGCGAGGTCTTCGAGCGCGACGACTACGACACCGTCGTCGTCCTCGACTCCCACTGGGCCACCACCGTCGAGTTCGTCGTCACCGCCCAGCAGCGCCGCGCGGGCCTGTTCACCTCGGAGGAACTGCCGCGCGGCATGTGCCGGATGCCGTACGACTTCCCCGGCGACCCCGAACTGGCTCACAACATTGCCAAGTTCGCGGACAAGCGCGGAACCTGGATCACCGCGATCGACGACGACTACCTGCCGATCTACTACGCCACCATCAACCTGTGGAAGTTCCTTGGTGAGGGACTGCCCGACAAGCGCTGGGTCACCATCGGCGTCTGCCAGACCGGCGACATGGAGGACCACCTGCGCCTCGGCCGCGCGCTGGCCGACGGCATCGCCGCGACCCCCGGCCGCCGGGTGCTGCTGATCGCCTCCGGCGCGCTCTCGCACACCTTCTGGCCGCTGCGCGAGCTGCGCGACCACGAGGCGAGCGACCCGAAGCACATCTTCACCCCCGAGGCGCGTGAGGCAGACCATCAGCGCATCGCCTGGTTCAAGCAGGGCCGCCACGACAAGGTCCTCCAGACCATGCCGGAGTTCTGGACCTATAAGCCCGAGGCCAAATTCTTCCACTACCTGATGATGGCCGGCGCCCTCGGAGAGGCGGCCTGCATCGCGCCCGGCCACCAGTACGGCGAGTACGAGAACTCCATCGGCACCGGCCAGGTCCACCTGTGGTTCGACCGCCCCGCCGGCGGCTGGATCGCGCCCCGACACGACCCTCACCACCATGTAGACCCGCACTGGGAGCCTTGATATGACCGAATACCGCCGCATTCTCCTCGACGGTGCCGCCGTCCAGGTCGTCCGCGAGGGTGACGAACTGGTCGCCGCCGACGGCCGCCGCGTCAAGACCGAGGAAGCGCAGCACCTTCCGCCGGTCGTTCCGTCGAAGATCATCGCCGTCCACCTCAACCACCGCAGCCGGGTCGAGGAGTTCCGGATCGGGCTTGGCCCCGCGCCGACGTACTTCCACAAGCCGACCTCGGCCCTCAACTCCCACAAGGGCGCGATCGTCCGTCCCGAGGGCTGCAAGTGGCTCAACTACGAGGGCGAGGTCGCCATCGTCATCGGCAGGACTTGCCGCAACATCTCGCCCGAGGAGGCGGGGGAGTACATAGCGGGCTACACCGTCGCCAACGACTACGGCCTGCACG
Organism: Kitasatospora sp. NPDC001159; assembly: GCF_053598235.1. Taxonomy (NCBI): domain Bacteria; kingdom Bacillati; phylum Actinomycetota; class Actinomycetes; order Kitasatosporales; family Streptomycetaceae; genus Kitasatospora; species Kitasatospora sp. NPDC001159. The sequence goes on along the minus strand of NZ_JBSFJV010000121.1, from coordinate 16,458 downwards.
ACTTCCGCGACACCGACGCCGGGTCCATGCTGCGGGTGAAGGGCTCGGACACGCTGTGCCCGCTCGGCCCGGGGCTGGTCACCGACTGGGACTTCCACGGCAAGTACCTGCGGACATACGTCAACAGCGAGGTGGTGCAGGACGGCTCGACCGACGAGATGGAGTGGGACATGCACTACCTCGTCGCCGACATCGCCCGCACCATCACCCTCCACCCCGGCGATGTGCTGCTCTCCGGCACCCCGGCCAACTCCCGCCCGGTTCAGCCCGGAGACGTCGTCGAGGTCGAGGTCGAGGGCCTGGGCCGGCTCACCAATCATATCGTCACCGGTCCCACCCCGATCCGGACCGACGTCGGCGCGCAGCCGACGGAGTCGGAGGAGGTGCTGTCCACGGCTCTGGGCGGTGACTGGGAGTTCCGGGGGATCCGCGCCCCGAAGCGTGGGTGACACCGTCCGGGGACCGCGCCGTACCGGGCCGCAGCGCAGCGCTCCCGGTGCGGCGCTTCGGCCCGTGGTCAGGAAGGTATGGTCCCTGACATGACCGAATCCGCCCCGACCAGCAGTAAGCGGCCGCGCAAGAATGTGAACTACGGCGCGGGCCGCGAGGCGCTGCTCAAGGCGGCGGTGCGCGTCGTCGCCCGCGGGGGCTTGCGCAAGCTCACCTACCGCGCGGTCGCGGAGGAGGCGGAGGTCACCCACGGCCTGGTGGTCCACCACTTCGGCTCGCGCGACGCACTGATCGAGGAGGCGCTGGCGCATGCCGTACGCACCAGCCTCAGCGTCAGTGCGGTCGAGCCCGGCACCGGCAGGGTCGCGGACTTCTCCGCCGGGCTGTCACGGATGGTCACGGTCGACCCGGAGATCCAGGCGTTCCAGTACGAGCTGCTGCTCGAATCCCGCCGCAGGCCGGAGCTGCTGCCGCAACTGCGCGAGCTCTACCGCGAGTACTTCGACGCCGCCCAGCGGGAGTTGGACCGCATGCTGCCCGGTGGTGCGAGCCCGGCGCTGATGCGTTTGGTCTTCGCGGCCCTGGAAGGCCTCGTCCTGCACCAGCTCGTGTTCGAGGAGCCCGAGACCACCGATGCCGCCCTGGGGGAGCTGCGTGCCCTGCTGCGGCTGCTTCACTCCGACGGGGACGACTGACCGCGCGTTCTTGCGAGGCTCTGGACGTAAGCGCCCAGGGTCTCGTTTTGGTCCGTACGAAGACCGGTGGCCCGTGACCCTGTCGGGCGCACGCATCCCCCGCGCAGCGGTTCGCATCCTCGGGGAGCGCCGTACCCGCCGAGCGGGGGACGGTGCTTCGGGTCGTGACCGCTCCCCTCGCCGATGCCCAGGTATCGCTGCGATCACGGGCCTGTAAGGAACCGGGTGTGCAGTGGCAATCTTCACGGAACCGCTTGCCAAATGGATAGTTCCACCCCACCATGAGGCTACTCGTTTGGCTCAAAACAACACCCCGCCCCCACTTCTTTGGCAGGTGATCCGCGTGGACAGTCAGACGGTCACGAGAAACCAGGCCGTGCAGGACGCCCCCGGTCCAGGCAAGCTCAAGTCCAACGCCCTCGGCGTGATGGGCATCCTCTTCTTCGTCCTCTCCGCCCAGGCGCCGCTGACCGGCATCGCCGGCGCCCTCCCCATCTCCGTCGCCCTGGGCAACGGCCCGGGAGCGCCCGCCGGGTACGTCGCCGCAGGCGTGATCACCCTCCTTTTCTCGATCGGCTTCGTCGCCATGGGACGCCATGTCGTGGATGCAGGCGCCTTCTACGCGTACATCGGCAAGGGCCTGGGCCGGACCACCGGCACCGGCAGCGCCGGTGTCGCGCTCTTCTCCTACTGTGCTGTCCAGGCCGCCATGTACGGCCTCTACAGCGTGGTGGTGAGCGGCCTGATCCAGGAGTGCACCGGGCTGCACACGCCGTGGTGGGCGGTCGCCCTGGTGACCATGGCGATCGTCCAGGTGCTCGGCGCGTCCGGGATCGAGATGGGCGCCAAGATCCTTGCCGTCTTCGTGCTGGCGGAGTTCAGCATCCTCACCGCCTTCGCCCTCGTCACTCTCCTCAAGGGCGGCGGGCCGGAAGGCCTCGGATTCACCCAAACCTTCTCCCCAGGCGCGGCGCTCAAGGGCGCGCCGGGCGTGGCGCTGATGTTCGCCCTGGCGTCGATGATCGGCTTCGAGGCCACCGCCATCTACGGCGAGGAGGCGCGCGAGCCCCGCAAGACCGTCCCGAGAGCCACCTACCTGGCGGTCGGCGTCATCACCGTCTTCTTTGCCCTCACCTCCTGGATGCTGGTCTCCTCCTACGGGCCCTCCAAAGCCGCCGGGGCGGCCGGGGCCACGCTGAAGAGCGGCGACCCCACCAGCTTCGTCTTCGAGCCCGTCACCCACCTCCTCGGCGCCTGGGCCGGCAGCGTGCTGCCCGTACTGCTGGCGACCTCTCTCTTCGCCGGCATTCTCGCCTTCCACAACTCGGCCAACCGCTACCTGTTCTCGCTCAGCCGCGACCGGCTGCTGCCGCGCGGACTGAGCGCCACCAACCGGCGCCAGTCGCCCTGGGTGGCCGGCAGCGTCCAGACCGCCATCGCCGTGCTGCTGGTCGTCCCCTTCGCCCTGGCCGGCAAGGACCCCGTGCTTACCCTCTTCTCCTGGTTCAGCGGCGTGGCCGTGCTCGGGATCATGCTCATGTACTTCCTGACCTCAGCGTCCGTGATCGTCTTCTTCCGCCGCACCCACCTCGACACCCGGCGCTGGAACACGCTGATCGCCCCTGGGCTGGGCGCGCTGGGTATCGCTGTGGCCGTGTGGGTGATCCTGGCGAACTTCACCACGCTCATCGGTGGTTCCTTCGGCACATCCATGGTCCTGGCCGCCACCGTCCCTGCGGTGCTCGTCCTGGCAGCCGGGGCCGCCCGGTTCACCCGCACCAGGCACACCGCCGCCGACTGACCCCTGTCCGCCGCCGGGCGCGGAGCCCGGCGGCGGACCCGTGTCCGTATCCCACCCACCCGGAAGGGCCCCATGCTTGACGACTCGTACGAGGAGTGGCTGCGCCGCGCCAAGGTGCTGGAGCTGCCCACCGCCCACCGCATCGACGGTGCCGACGAACCCGGGGGCGGTGCCACCTACACCGTCCGCTCGCCCCGCGACGGCCTGGGGCTGGCGGAGGTCGCCGACGGCGGAACCGCCGAGGTGGACGCGGCGGTTGCCGCGGCCCGTCGGGCCTTCGACTCCGGCCCCTGGCCGCGACTGGCGCCCGCCGACCGGGGCAGGGTGCTGCTGAGGATTGCCGAACTGCTGGACACACACCGGGCTGACCTGGCCCTGACCGTCAGCCTGGAGATGGGCAAGCCCATCACCGACGCGTACGAGATCGAACTGCGCGCCGCGATCAACACCTTCCGCTGGTACGGGCAGCTGGCCGACAAGCTCACCGACGAGTCCCCGCACGTCGCCCCCGACGCCCTCGCGCTCATCACCCGGGAGCCGACCGGCGTCGTCGGTGCGGTCGTCCCGTGGAACTTCCCGCTCACCCTCGCCTCGTGGAAGGTGGCCCCGGCACTGGCCGCCGGCTGCACCGTCGTCCTGAAGCCCTCGGAGTCTTCCCCGCTGTCCGCGCTGCTGCTCGGGCGGCTGGCCGACGAGGCCGGACTGCCCCCGGGCGTACTCAACGTCGTCACCGGCGACGGGCCCACCGCAGGCCGGGCCATCGGCCTCCACCCGGACGTGGACGTCCTTGCCTTCACCGGCTCGACCGCCGTCGGCCGCCACTTCCTGCGCTACGCCGCCGACTCGAACCTCAAGCGGGTCTGGCTGGAACTGGGCGGCAAGTCGCCCAACATCATTCTTCCCGACGCCCCTGACCTGGACCGGGCCGCCGCCACCGCCGCCTGGGGCATCTTCTTCAACCAGGGCGAGATGTGCACCGCCCCCTCCCGGCTTCTCGTCCACCGCTCGATAGCCGACCGCGTCATCGAGACCGTCGTGGAGAGGGCCACCGCCCTGCGGATCGGCGACCCGCTCGACCCCGCCACCGAGATGGGGGCCCTGGTCGGCGAGAGCCATCTCGCCCGCGTCCAGGAGCACATCGCCGGCGGCCTGGACGAGGGCGCCCGGCTGCTCACCGGCGGCACCCGCACCCTCAGCGACACCGGCGGCACCTTCCTGGAACCGACCGTCTTTGACCGGGTCGAGCCCCGCATGCGGCTGGCCCGCGAGGAGATCTTTGGTCCGGTGCTCTCCGTCCTCACCTTCGACAACGTGGAGGAGGCGGTGGCACTGGCCAACGCCACCGAGTACGGGCTCGCCGCGGGCCTGTGGACCTCCGACCTCTCCACCGCGCACCGGGTCTCCCGCGCCCTCAAGGCCGGCACGGTCTGGGTCAACTGCTACGAGGAAGGCGACCTGACCGTCCCCTTCGGCGGCATGAAGCAGTCCGGAAACGGCCGCGACAAGTCCGCCCACGCCATCGAGAAGTACACCGAACTGAAGACCACCTGGATCCAGCTGTGACCCGACCCCTGATCGCGATCCCCGCCCGCTTCGCCGTCACCACCTCCGCCCTCCGCTACGCCGCAGAGGTCAACGCCCGCGCCCTGATCGAGTCCGTCTGGCGGGCCGGCGGCGAGCCGGTCAGCATCCACCCGGCCGACACCGACGACGTGTCAGCCCGCCTGTCCCGCTTCGACGGCGCCCTGCTCCCCGGAGGCGGTGACCTCGCCCCGCACCGCTACGGCCACACCGACGCCCACGAAAGCGTCTACGACGTCGACGACCAGCAGGACGAGTTCGACGTCGCCCTTGCCCGCCACGCCCTGGACGCCGGCCTGCCGCTGCTCGCCGTCTGCCGGGGCCTCCAGGTCGTCAACGTCGCCCTCGGCGGCACCCTCCACCAGGACATGGGCGGCCCCGACCGGGAGCACCGCCACGTCGTCCACCCCGTAGCGGTCCTGCGCGGCTCGGTGCTCGAACAGGCAACCGGCGCCCAGAAGGTGGAGGCCTCCTGCTACCACCACCAGCGCGTCGACCGCATCGGTGCAGGCCTCAGGGCCGCGGCCCACGCCGCCGACGGAACGGTCGAAGCACTCGAACTCCCCGGTGCACCAAGCTGGTTCGCCGCCGTCCAGTGGCACCCGGAGGACACCGCCCACGAGGATCCGGCCCAGCAGCGCCTGTTCGACACCCTCGTGCGCGCCGCGGCCCGGAACCTGTCAAAGTGATCAAGGCAGGTGATTCTGCCTAACTTTGGGTCTGCAACTCCTTCTCGGCGGTCTCGTACCCCGTCACTCCAGCATGACCAAGCCCGCCGACCGGCCAGGAGTCCCCACGGTCACACGATCAGGCGACACCGAAACGGACATCAGGTCACGTACCGCCCTCTGAGTGGGCGTTTGGGGATAGTTTGTGGCACCAAGTCGCCTCGGTGGCCAACATCTTCGGCATGATTCGCACCTTACGTTCACCTTCGTCGCCTTCCAGGCGCCAACCTGCGTGACTGTTTGATCCGCTTCTCGGCGCTGGATTCCGTCCGGCTTAGGAATAGAGGGAAATGTTCCTGCCAATGCGGAGCTTCCGGGCATTTCGCGTCATGCACCTTGGCGACGAATACGACAAAGCTGATCAAAACACTCGTCGCAAACCGTCCCTAAACGCCCACTGAGAGGGCGTTTGAAGTAGACGAGTTGCCCTTTATGTCCTAGTAGGTCCCTCGCCAGGTTGGTGTGGTTTCGTCCGTTATGCGCTTGGCGAGGTTGTCGATCGAGGCGATGTGGATCACGGCTTCGGAGCTGGCCGGGAGGGTCTCGTAGTCGCGGGCGAGGCGTCGCCGCAGCATGATCCACCCCAGGCTTCGTTCGACTACCCACCGCCTTTTCACGACGTGAAATCCGGGGACATCGGACTTGCGGTGAACGACCTCGACGTCGATGCCCAGGCTGGCGCCGTGCTCGACGACGGCGTTCTTGAAGCCGGTGTCGACCCAGCTTTTGGTGATGCTGGGGTAGGTTTTCTTGGCCTGGTTGAGGAGTTGTATTCCCAGGGCGTTCTCGGACAGGCTCGCGGCGGTCACGGTCACGGCGAGGATCAGTCCGAGGGTGTCGGTGAGGATGCCCCGCTTCCGGCCGACGATCTTCTTTGCGGCGTCGATTCCCTGGCTGGTCAGGGGCGCGCTGGTGGAGGTCTTCACGCTCTGGGTGTCGATCACCGAGGCGGTCGGTTCGGGCTTGCGGCCTTCCTTCACGCGGGCCAGGCCGGTCAGGTCGTAGTTGAGCTGGGTGAAGATTCCCTCGTCGCGCCAGGCCGCGTAGTAGGCGTAGACGGTGCCGTGGTTCGGGAAGTCGTGCGGGAGGTACTTCCAGGGGATTCCGGTGCGGTTGACGTAGAGGATCGCGTTGAAGACGTCGCGCAGGTCGACTTTCGCCGGCTGGCCGGTGGGCCTGCGGTCGAGTCGGGCTTTTCTCCAGGCCGTCAGTTTTGGCGATCAAAGCCCATCGGGCGTCGGACAGGTCGCTGGGGTAGGGCTTCCGCTGACTCACAGCATGGGTTGTGCCATGAACATGGCGGAGTGTGGTGTTCCGCCATGCCGTGGGCGGTTCTATGACTTCTTCAAACCAGACGGACTTCCGAATGCAGAAGCGGATGAGGCGGACACCTGCATCGACGGGGAAGGCGAGGACGGAGCACTCATGTCGGGCATAGGAGCACGAATACGGTCACGGACGAATGTCACTTACAGGAGTAGAGCTCTCTAAACGCCCACTGAGTGGGCGTTTGGGGACGGTTTGCGGCGCCAAGTCGCCTCGGTGGCCAACATCTTCGGCATGATTCGCACCTTACGTTCACCTTCGTCGCCTTCCAGGCGCCAACCTGCGTGACTGTTTGATCCGCTTCTCGGCGCTGGATTCCGTCTGGCTTAGGAATAGAGGGAAATATTCCTGCCAATGCGGAGCTTCCGGGCATTTTGCGTCATGCACCATGGCGACGAATACGACAAAGCTGATCAAAACACTCGTCGCAAACCGTCCCTAAACGCCCACTGACATCGCCTCCTCTTCCCACTCCCACCAGTCCACGGGATTGGTGGCGTGCTGCTGGAGATAAGGCGACTGGGCATGGACCAGTCGATTCACCATGCCCGCAGTATCCCAGCAGCCAGGCCAATCGTGCAGAGTACCCGGCCAACACACCGCAAACACATGCCACACCGAGGTGCGCGGGGGCCTGTCGGCGAACCCCCGCCGCTGGCATCCCCCAGTGGACGAGGCGGATGCGCCTCCAGCTCTACCTTGCGGCTGGGGCCGAGGCGAGGCAGGGAGTCCGGGGCCGATTCCCTGGAGCCTCGGGAATGAGAGGCGCCCCACCCGTCACCAGTACCGAGGTGCCACTGGAGAGTTCATCGCTGGCGAGCAGGGAAGCCGTGCCCGCGTTGGTGCCGTCAAGGGCGAAAGTGACGTTGGCGGCGTCCCCGTCAATGGCGGAGCCGACCGCATCGGACCTGGGCGGGACGTAGTAGATGAGAACGCCCCGTGAGCGCGAAATGACCTTGGTCGCTGCAAGGTGGGCACCTTCGTTGGGCGCCACGGCCTCTGCGGCCTCCGCGACTTCTGAAGGACCGGCGCGGTTCCGATGCGGCAACCGTATAATTTGACTCCGAACGGTCAGTCGACTGATTGAAGGAGTGCCCCGTGCCCGGCCAGCGATCCATCACCGAGACCGAGAAGCTGGTCGAGGCCAAGCTCGGCGGCACACCCATCCGGTTCGAGCAGATGGCGGCAGTCGCCAACATCTACCGGGCGGCCTCCGCCGTTCGCCAGCACCTGGAGAACTCGGTGCTGCGCGGCATCGATCTGACCTGGACTGCCTTCGTCGTCCTGTGGGTGGTCTGGATCTCGGGCGAGTCGGAGACCCGATACGTCGCGGAGGAAGCGGGCATTTCCAAGGGCACGCTCACGGGTGTCGTCCGGACCTTGGAGTCCCGCGGCCTGATCCAGCGTGCCGGCCACCTCAGCGACGGGCGCCTCGTCCTGCTCAGCCTGAGCAGCGAGGGGGACTCGCTGATGCGGCGCCTGTTCCCGGCGTTCAACGACGAAGAGGCCTTCGTCACCGCGCAGCTCGACGACCAGGAGTGCCGGCAGTTGGCCGACGCCCTCCGCCGCGTCGTGCTCCAGGTGGAGACCCACGGCGAGGAGCGGCGCCTGACCCTGTTGGACGGCGCCGAGCCCGCACCGCGCCGCAGCGGTCGGCGTCCGAAGGCCTGAGTCCGGAGTTGCTCGACCCCGGCGGTGTCGACGGCCTCGGCGCGTGCCGGAGGATGCCTGGTGGAATACCGGCCCGTCGGGATCGGTCTCACTGGGCGTTTCGTCCCTGAGTCTGGGGCTTATGTTCCGCGCCAGGTCGGGGTGGATTCGCCGGTGAGGCGCCGGGTCATGAGACTGATCATCGCGACGTGGACCATCGCCTCCGAGCGGGCGGGGAGAGCCTCGTAGTCCCGGGCCAGGCGGCGGTGGTTCATGAGCCAGCCGAAGAAGTCGCGTAACTCTTCGGAGGAGTTCGTCATCTGCTTGGGGTCAGCAGGCACCGCATTCTCGCGGGTGGTCACCCGCGACCAGCGTGTTCCAGGGCCGGGTGTCCAGGCGCCCACGGCGGAAGAAGACGACCACGGAGACCGAGGTCAGCAAGTACAGCAGCATGATCCCCAGGACGGCCGTCCCACTGCCCCAGGAGAAGAGCGTCAGCACCGGGTCCTTGTCGGCCAGCGCGAAGGGCGCGACCAGCAGGACGGCGATCGCCGTCTGGACCCAGCCGGCCACGCCGGGCGAGTGGCGGCGGTTGATCGACGACAGCTTGTGGGGCAGCAGTCCGTCACGGCTGAGGGCGAACAGGTAGCGGTTGGCGGAGTTGTGGAAGGCGAGGATGCCGGCGAAGAGGGAGGTGGCCAGCAGGATGGGCAGGACGTCGTTGGCCCAGGCGCCGAGCTGGGCGGCGATCGGTGCGAAGACGAACGTCGTCGAGTTGCCGCCCTCCAGCGCCTTGCCGGCGGCCGCCGTCGCGTTGGAGGCACCGTAGGACGAGACCAGCATCCAGGAGGTGAAGGCGAAGAAGCCGGTCACGAAGGCGACCGCCAGGTAGGTGGCCCGGGGCACCGTCCTGCGGGGCTCACGCGCCTCCTCGCCGTAGATGGCCGTGGCTTCGAAGCCGACCATGGACGCGACGGCGAACATCAGCGCCACACCCGGCGCGCCCTGGAGGGCCGCCCCCGGCGAGAAGCTGTCCGAGAAGCCGAGCCCCTCGGGTCCCCCGCCCGTGAGCAGGGTGACGAGGGCGAAGACGCGGAGGATGCTGAACGCCGCCAGGACGAAGACCGCCAGCACCTTGGCGCCCATCTCGATGCCGGATGCGCCCAGGACCTGCACGATCGCCATGGTGACCAGGGCACACGCCCACCAGGGCACATCCGCCCCCGTGTACTGGGCCAGCAGACCGCTCACGGTCGCCCCGTACAGGCCGTACATGGCGGCGGCCTGGATCGCACAGTAGGCGAAGAGCGCGATCCCGGGCGCTGCCGGTGCCGAGCGGGCGGCCGAGGCCCTTGCCGATGTACGTGTAGAAGGCGCCGGCGTCCACGACGTGCCGGCCCATGGCCACGAAGCCGACCGAGAACAGCAGGGTGATCAGCCCGGCTGCCAGGTAGGCGGCGGGCGCTCCGGCACCGTCTCCGATCGCCACGGCGATGGGGACGGCGCCCGCGACGCCGGTCAGCGGTGCCTGGGCGGAGAGGACGAAGAAGAGGATGCCCAGAACGCCGAGGGAGTTGGGCTTGAGCTTGCCTGCGGTGGAGGGGTCGGCCGCGGTCTCGTTCACAACCGCCGCCGGACTGTCCACTCGGATCACCTGCCTGGAGGAAGAGGGGCTTCGTTTCAGGCCAAACGAGTTGCCTCATAGTGGACTGGAACTATCCGCTTGGCAAGGGGTCCGGCGAGGATTCCCAGGGCGCGGACGGTTCCTTGCATCCCCGTAACACGGGACGACTTCCGGGAACACGGGCGAGGACCCGGACGAAGGGCGTCCATGTCTCGCCACGATTATGTTCCACCCCCCCGCCCCACCTCCAGCCAGCTAGGCCCGCAGCGTGGGCCAGGGGTGCTTGGAGCGAAGCGGAGAGCACCGGCCCGGCTCTGCCGGGCCCCGATCCGCAACGCGAGCCCTGACCCGCAACGCGGATCAGCTCATGCCTCCGCAACGCCGAGGCATGTCAACACGGCGGGCTCAGTCCCGGGGCGGCGCGGCGGTGTGCCCGTTGGTCTCCAGCAGCCGCAGCAGCGACCGCAGCTCCTCGATGGCGGCGTCGGTGGTCGCGGGCTCGCCGAAGACGAGCTGATGCAGCACGAGGCCGTCCAAGGCCGCGAACACCAGCCTGGTCAGGGGGCGGCCGACGCCTTCGGGCAGCATGCGGGACAGCTCGCGCTCGGTGGCGTCGAAGTAGTCGTCGTACAGGGCGCGGATCTGCGGCAGCAGCTCGGGACGGCGCCGGGACTCCAGCAGCAGCTCGTACTGGAACGCCTGCATGTCGGGATCGGCGGCCACCATCTCGGAGACACCGGCCGAGAAGTCGGCGACCCGGCCCGTCCCCGGCTCGACCGCGCTCACGCTCAGGCTGGTCCGCACGGCGTGGGCGAGCGCCTCCTCGATCAGCGCATCGCGCGAGCCGAAGTGGTGCACGACCAGGCCGTGCGTCGTACCCGCCTCCTCGGCCACCGCCCGGTACGTGAGCCTGCGCAGCCCACCCCGAGCCACCACCCGCACCGCCGCATTGAGCAGGGCCTCCCGGCCCTCTCCGTAGTTCATGCGCCTCTTTCGCGGATTGCGCCCGTCACGCGTCTCGGCAGAGTCGGTCATGGCTGCGACTCTACCGGGCCGCAGGAGGGGGCCGGAGTGCTCGTCGGGCCGGTCATGGCAGGGGCTCCAGTCCCCAGGCGGCGGCGAGGCCCGCGGCGGCCACCCGGTTGGGCACGTCGAGCTTGGCCAGGATGTGCTCGATGTGGGTGGCAACGGTGCGTACGGTCACGAAGATGCGCTCGGCGATCTCGCGGTTGGTGCGGCCGGTGGTCAGCTCCGCCAGCACCTGCAGTTCGCGCAGGGTGAGCCCGCCGGGATGGTCGGCGGGGCCGCGCTCCCGGACGGCCACCGTGTCCGCGTCGGTGAGCCGGAGTTCGAGAAGCCCGCCGTCGCCGGGCACGAGGACCGTGGCGGGCAGCGGCCTGCGCGCGCCCGCGCGCCGCACCACGTCGGCCGCCACCGAGGTGCCGGTGCAGCCATCCGGGGCGGACCGCGCGCCGACGGCCCCGGCCGCGAGGGCGAGGCAGTCGTCGAGCAGCGCGAGGATCTGCTCCGTGCCGGGGAGCAGAGCGCGGCGCCGCCGCATGCTGAGGTGCAGCACGCCGACGTAGCGGCCGTCCGGGGTGAACAGGCACCGGGTCAGGCCGTCCTCGAACCCGGCCGGTTCCAGCACCTCCCGGATGGTGGTGGAGAGGGCGCGCAGCCCGGCTGGCACGTCGTGCAGCCACAGCGCGCCGCCGGGCCTGCGCACCAGCGCGAACAGCGGGTCCTCGTGGAGGCGGGCGCACAGGTGCTGGCGCGCGGCGGGCGCGTAGCTGTCGGCCAGCGCGACATGGCGGCGGAGCGCGGGGTCCCAGCGGGCCAGCGACGCGTGGTCGTGGCCGACGACCCCGGACAGCGCGTCGAGCACGGCCCAGGCGGGCCCGACTCCCTGCGCGGCGCGTCGAGCGGCCTCGCGGACCCGCAGGGCCGCTTCAAGCACCGCTTCTGTGGAGCCGGGGGCGGACCGACGGGCCTGCGGGGGCACGTCCGGTGCCACGTCCGCAGACCCGTGCCCCGTCGGCCCCGGCACCGCGTCCGTGACGCCGCGCCCGGTCCTCTCTCCGTCAGTTGCCGAGTGCGTCGTGGACCACCTCCCCGCCCAGTACGGTGAGCACCACCGGCAGTTCCGGGATGTCGTGCGGGTCGGCCCCGAGCAGGTCGCCGCCCAGTACGCACAGGTCGGCGACCTTGCCTACCTCCAGGGAACCCTTCCACTTCTCGGCGAAGTCCTGCCAGGCGGCGTCGATCGTGTACGTCCGCACCGCCTCCGCCAGCGTGATGCGCTGCGCGGGCCCGCTGACCCGGCCGCTGCCCTTGGACTCGCGCAGCAGCATCGTGGCGACGCCCTGACGCCAGTCGGGGAAGGTCACCGGCGCGTCCGAGCCGCTTGCCACCCGGACCCCGGCGTCCAGGGCATCCCGGTAGGGCCACTCGTAGGCGGCCCGTTCCGGACCCACGAACTGCTCCTCCAGGTCCGCGATGGTCCACTTGATGGTGGGGTTCATGTTGACGCCGAACCCGTGCCCGGCGAGCGTCTTCATGCTGCGCGCGGTGAGGAAGTCACCGTGGATGAGGTAGTGCCGGGCGTCCGGGCGCGGGTGACCGGCGGTCGCGGCGACGAAGGCGTCGACGACGGTGTCGATGCCGCGGTCCCCTGTGACATGCACACCGAGCTGATGACCGGCCGCGTGCGCGTACCGAATCATCTCCGCGATCTCGGCGACCCGTTCCTCGTCGGTCTCGCCGCCCACGCACAGCGCACCGCAGCCGCCGCCGAGATACGCCTGGTGCATCCAGGCCGTCTTGTTGGGCGGAATGCCGTCGGCGAAGACCTTGACCCCGATGACGTTCAGCCGCCGCGGATCCTCGCTCTCCGGTACGTCGATGCCGTCCAGGGCGCGAGCGAAGTCAGCCGCCGTACTCGACATGCCGGTGGGCAGCAGCAGCACGCTCACCCGGGCGGTCAGCTCGCCGTCGGCCAGCAGGTGACGGTAGACGTCCAGGGTCTCCTGGGACAGCGCGCCGCTCATGATCCGGTCGCCACCGGGGCCGAGGCCGGGCTCGGTGTAGCTGGTGATGCCGAGGGCCCGCAGCTTGGCCAGCGTGGAGCGGATCGCCGATGCCCGCACTTCCGGGGTGAGCGGCGGCAGCGCCTGCTGGACCAGCGTCTGGGCCCCTTCCTGGAACAGGCCCGTGGGTTCACCCCCGGCATCGGTGACGATCACCCCACCGGGCGGGACCACCGTGTCCCTGCCGATCCCGGCGACGGCGAGCGCCGCGGAGTTGACCCAGGAGACGTGCGCCGAGAAGTCGAGGAGCAGGACCGGGTGGTCGGGGCTGACGGCGTCGAGGTCGTGCCGGGTGGGCAGCCGCGAGGGGTCCTCGGTGCATTCGGCGAGGAACCCCGGGTCCCAGCCGGTGCCGGTGATCCACTGGCCGGGCGGGGTGCTCTCGGCCGCCGAGCGCACCGCCTCGGCGATGTCGGCGATGGAGTGCACGGCCGGGTGGCTGAGGTCGAGCGACAGCGGGGGCGAACTGATCCCCCAGCCGCACCCGTGCAGGTGGGAGTCGTTGATGCCGGGCAGCAGGGTGCCCCCGTCGAGATCGACGACCCGGGTGCCGGGGCCGATGCGGTCCTCGACGTCCGCGCGGGCTCCGACGGCGGTGATGACGCTGTCGGTGACCGCGAGCGCGGAGGCTACGGTGAAGTCGGGGTCCACGGTGAGTACGGAGCCGTTCACGAAGACCAGGTCGGCGAAGTCGGGCACGGAGACCTCCCAGTGCGTATGCGGGTGCGGCGGCGAGACGCCTGCTGACGTGCCGCCCGGAATTGCGGGCAATTGTGCGCCTTCGTGGAGCCGGCGCGCATCGGTCATCCGACCGATGGACCGGCGGGCCGATGGGCACACTGTGTCCGCGCGCCACACCGGGTGACCTTCCCGTCACACCCGGTGCGGCACGGTCTCGTGGGCGTCAGTCGCGCTTGGGCGCCCTGATGCCGCGGAACTCCCAGTCGCCGCCGAGCGCCGTGGACACGACCTCCTCCGACTCGGTGGGCTGGGCGCCGACGTCGGCGCGGACGGGGACCGGACCGGTGACGATGTGATTGGTGAGCCGGCCCAGGCCCCTCGACGACGTCGCCCGGCCGGACGGGCCGGGAGTTGGCCGGGGTGCCGGAGAGGAGGACGTCGCCGGGGTACAGGGTGATGGTGCGGGCGATGTCGGCGACGAGGTAGTGCATGTCCCACTGCATCTCGTCGGTCGAACCGTCCTGTGCGACCTCGCCGTTGACGTACGTCCGCAGCCGCTTGCCGTGGAAGTCCCAGTCGGTGACCAGGCCGGGGCCGAGCGGGCAGAGGGTGTCGGAGCCCTTCACCCGGAGCATGGAGCCGGCGTCGGTGTCGCGGAAGTCGTGCAGGCCGTAGTCGTTGGCGACGGTGTAGCCCGCGATGTACTCCCCCGCCTCGCCGGGGGAGATGTTCCGTGCGGTCCTGCCGATGACGATGGCGACCTCGCCCTCGTAGTTGAGCCACTTGCAGCCCTCGGGGCGGACGATCGCGCCCTTGTGGGAGTTCAGCGCCGAGATCGGCTTGTGGAAGTACGTGGGGGTGTCGGGCAGGTCGATCCCGAACTCCTCCACCCGGCTGCGGTGGTTGAGGTGGACGGCGATCACCTTGGAGGGGACGGCCGGAGGCAGGTTCCGGGCCTCGTCGGCCCTGACGCGGCGGCCGTCACCGGCGGCGAGCTCGTCGCCCTCGACGGTGACCTGGACGGCCGCCCCGTCGAGGAGGATGCGGCGGTACTCGGGCATGTCAGGCTCCCTGGGGGCGGCGGTGGGGGGCAGGGGAGGCAGGCAGAGTGGTGCCGGTCCAGCCGTCGGCCGGGCGGTCGAACCAGAGGTGGACCTGGCCGGTGCCGATGGAGTTCTCGTACTCGCCGTACTGGCGGGCCGTCGCGACGCAGGAGCGCTCGCCGAGGGCGCCCGCCATCATCAGGTAGTGGTAGAAGCGGGCCTCCGGCTTGAACTTCGAGAACTCGTCCATGGTGTCGAGGACCTTGTCGTGGCGGCCCTCCTTGAACCAGGCGATGCGCTCGTAGTCGGCCTCGCGGGCCTCGGGCGTGAAGATGTGGACCGGGTCGCTGGCCTCGTGGTCGCGCAGCTCGCGCAGCGGCCAGAAGGTGTGCGACAGGGCGCCGGAGGCGATGAGGATCACACGCCGTCCCGGGGTGGCGGCGATCCCGTCCGCGAGGGCACGGCCGAGGCGGAGGTGGTCCTCCATGTCGCCGGTCTGACACACGCCGATGGTCACCCACCGCTTGTCCGGCAGCCCTTCGCCGAGGAACTTCCAGAGGTTGATGGTGGCGTAGTAGACCGGCAGGTACTCGTCGTCGATGGCGGTGATGTACGTGCCGTGCTTGTCGGCGAACGAGGCGATGCTGTGGGCCAGTTCGGGGTCGCCGGGGTACTCGTACGGCATGCGGCACATGCCGCGCGGCAGTTCCTCCGAGGTGAACAGGCCCGCACGCTGGTGCTGGGCGGTGACGACGAACTCGACGGTGGTGGCCCAGTGCGAGTCCAGGACGACGACGGTGTCGTAGTCGTCGCGTTCGAAGACGTCCTCGCGAAGCTGCCGGAGGCCGGTGACGAGGGTGATCTCCTTCCCGTCGTTCAGCTCCAGGCGGGTCTGCTCCGGCAGCACGATGGTGGGGACGTGCGCCAGCAGGCCCGCCCCGACGATCTCACCCATGGTTCTTCCATCCCTTCGGGGCGGTGACGGTGTTCTTCAGGTCGCAGTAGAAGTCGAAGCTCCAGGTGCCGCCCTCACGGCCGACGCCGGAGTGGCGGGAGCCGCCGAAGGGTGCCTGGAGGTCGCGGACGAAGAAGCAGTTGACCCAGACGGTGCCGGCGACGAGCTGTGCGCTGACGCGTTCGGCACGCTCGCGGTCACCGGTGGCTAGGGTGGCGGCGAGGCCGAAGTGGGTGTCGTTGGCGAGGCGGACGGCCTCATCCTCGGTGGTGAAGGTCTGGAGGGTGAGGACCGGCCCGAACACCTCCTCCTGCACGACCTCCGAGTCCTGTGCGACGTCGGTGAGGAGGGTCGGCGCGTAGTACTGCCCGTCCTTGCGGTGGCCGCCGATGACCGCCCGCGCCCCCGCGGCGATCGCCCGCCGCACGAAGCCGTCGATCTTCTCCAGCTGGCGGTGGTGGATGTTCGGGCCGATGTCGGTGGCCTCGTCGCGTGGGTCGCCCTGCTTGAGACCGCTGGCCTTGTCGACGAATCGGCGGGTGAACTCCTCGGCGACCGACTCCCCGACGAGGAAGCGGGTGGCCGCGAGGCACACCTGTCCGGCGTTGTCGTACTGCTCCACGGCGAGGTCGACGGCGAGATCCAGATCGGCGTCGGCGAACACCAACAGAGGTGACTTGCCGCCGAGTTCGAGGCTGAGGGGGGTCAGGTTCGACGCGGCCGACTCCGCGATCCGCTTGGCCGTCGGCACGGAGCCGGTGAAGCTGATGCGGCGCACGTCGGGGTGCGAGGTGAGGGGACCGCCTATCTCGGAGCCGTATCCCTGGACGACGTTGAG
>NZ_JBSFJV010000120.1:0-19691 GCF_053598235.1 Kitasatospora sp. NPDC001159 | reverse complement strand
TCCACCAAGGCGATGCGCGAGGGCTACGACGCCATCATCACCGCCTGCGAGTCCCCAGCCGCCGGGCCCACCCCCTTTGGGTGTCCGGCCGACCAGCCGCCCGAAAGGGGCGTCACGCGGACGCACGGGACCCACCCCGCCCGAAGCGGAGTGGGTCCCGAGCGCAGGTAGTGCGTCAGTACTGGGTGCTGACGGTCACCCCGCTGAAGTCCGTGTTGGCGTACAGGCTGATGTACCGGTAGCCGGCCGCGGGGTTGGTGACGGTGAGCGTCTGTGCGGTGCCGGGGTTGGTGGAGGAGGCGGTGTAGGCGGTGGGGGAGGCCCAGGTGTCCTGGTTGTAGTAGAGGGCGGCGTTGCCGGTGCCGCCGGAGGTGGAGACCTTCAGGGTGGTGGTGCCGGCCGGCAGGTAGACGTAGAAGTAGTCGAGGTTGCCGGCGGTGCGGGCCTGGTTCGGGCGGGAGCAGTTCTGGCCGAGCGCGTCGGTGCGCGGGTCGTTGCACGTCGGCAGGGCGGCGCCGGTGGTGACGGTGACCGACGACGGGGTGCTGGCGGACCTGCCGGCGCTGTCGGTGACGGTCAGGACGACGGTGTAGGTGCCGGGGCTGGCGTAGCTGTGGACCGGGTTCCGCTCGTCGGAGCTGGCGCCGTCGCCGAAGGTCCAGTGCCAGGAGGCCAGCGAAGCCCGGGAGTTGGTCTCGACCGACTTGTCGGTCAGGGTGACGGTGGCGCCGTCGACGGACTGGCCGAACAGGGCGGTGGGGCCGTCGGCGTAGCAGGCGCCGGCGGCGCAGGCGTTCAGCCAGGTGTCGAAGTCGGCGTCGTACGAGGTACCGAGGTTGTTGTAGGCCGCGTAGCCGCCCTGGTAGTCGCCGGTGCGGAAGTGGTTGAGCATCGCGTAGACGTCGGCCGGGTGCTTCTCGATCATGTACCGCACGGCGAGGTAGCCCCACGGGTAGGTGCGCACCGTGTCCGAGTTGCCGTAGGTGTTCTGGAAGACGGTGCTGAGCTTGTACCGGTGCGTGGCGGCCTCGGTCATCGCCTGGGTGTCGGTGGTGCCGCGGTAGGCGTAGGACTCGTACTCGGCGACGCCCTCGATCCACCAGATGTCCGGGACGGAGGTCTCCGTGGTGAAGTTGCCCTTCATGTCGTAGATGTTGTCGAGGTAGTGCGTGTACTCGTGGTTGAGGTTCCACACGTTGGCGGGGAAGCCGTCGTTCCACGCCTTCTGGTACATCACGGACACGGGCTGGTTGTTGGGGTCGGTGACGTCCATGACGGTCTGGCCGCCGTTGTCGGTTGAGTTGCCGTAGATGGCCCAGGAGTAGGTGAGGTAGTCGTCCCGGTTGGAGAACACGGCGAGGGTGATGGTCTTGCCGTACTGGCCGGGGACGGGGCCGTTGTCCTTGACGAGGTCGTGGAAGAAGCTGTCCTCGCCGCGCAGGCTGGCGCAGACCGTGGCCAGGTCGGCGGGGGAGAGGGCCTCGGCGCGTATGGTGCGGTTGTCGCAGACCAGGGTGTCGGGCAGGACGGCGGCGGTGAGCTTGCCCGGCAGGTCGCAGGTGCCGTAGTAGGAGCACTGCGCGTTGTCGTACTGGTTGGCGTTGTAAGCGGTGTACACGTACAGCTTGCCGACGGCGCCGGAGACCGGGGTGGTGTCGAGCACCTGCTTGACCAGGGGCTTGGCGAAGGTCTCGACGCTGCCGCCGTCGCCGGCGGTGCGGGCGAGGTCGTTGCCGGCGTTGACGTCGAGGAAGGCGTTGGGGGTGGTGAGCAGGTCCTTGTGGTTCTGTGCGAAGTTCGCGAGCGTGGTGATGACGCTCGGGTCGGCCGTGACGGCGCTGACGTAGGCGGGGTTCCAGTTGGCCCGCCACAGCGGCGCCCACAGCACGGCGTTGACGGCGCTGACCATTTTCGGGAACGCGTTGTAGCCGTTGTCGTAGCCGTCCAGGAGCTGCTTGTAGACGTTCAGGTACTGGGCCTGGATGTTGGCGCTGTCGGTGAGGACCAGCACCTCGCTGAGTATCGGGCCGTTGGCGTCGCTGACGTCCGTTCGGTGCGCGCTCGCGAAGAAGGCGTCGAGGCCGGCCTTGACGGCGGCGGTGAGCGTGGCGTCGTAGGGGCCGACGGCGCCCGCGTTGTTGGACTGGACGTAGTAGCCGGCGCGCAGGAAGAGCACGAGCTGCAGGATGTCGGCGGAGTTGTCGCCGGTGTAGCTCGCCGCCTGGGTCTGGAAGGCGTTGGCGACTGTGAGCATCTGGGACTGCTTGAAGATGTCGCGCGCGTCGGTGCCGGTGACGTTGTACAGCGTCTTGACGCAGTCCGTGGTCGACCCCTGGACGAAGGAGACCAGGTCGGCGCCGCTGCGGGAGCCGAAGTCGGCGGGCGTACAGCTGGGTACGGCCGGGGCCTGCGCGGTCAGTGCGTGCTTGGCCGCCGTCGGGGCGTTCGGATGCGGGGCGGTCTGGACGGTGGTCCCGGCCGGCTGGAGCGCCTGGCCGAGCAGCGCCGGCGCCAGCGGTGCGGCGGTGCGGCCCATGTCCTCGGTGGACGACGCGGAGACCTCGGGCCCGAACGGCTTCGGTGCGGTGGCGGTGGAGGAAGCCGCCGGGGTGGCCGCCGCCGGCGAGGCGGCCACGGGTGCCGCGGACGCGGCGAGTGCGGGGGTCGGGAGCAGGGTGGCGGAGCCGGCGAGGGCGGCGGCCACCAGGAGCGGAAGGGATTGGCGCAGACGCACTGCGGTGTCCTTGTCCTGAGGTGGGGGCGGTAACGGGGCGTCAGCCAGGAGGCGGAGGGGGAAGTTGACGTGAGACCTGTCACCGGATTGAGGCTCAGAACAATGTCACAGGTTATATGTCATCGCAAGAGGTGTCGCGCGGGCAGAAGGCCGGCAACGCGCCCCACCCCCGGTCTCGCCTTCCTGTCCGGCGGAAGGGTGACCGAGAGCCCCACCCGTCCGCTCATCCAGGACCTCGACTCGCTGCCCTTCCCGTACCGGCCGTACGAGCCGGAGCGGAGCGTCGGATTTCCGGCGGTTCCATTGCTGGCCAGCCGTGGCTGCGCCCGCCGCTGTTCCTTCTGCTCGATCCACACCTTCTACCGGACGGCCCCGGAAAGACCGTCCGGGTCCGGAAGGCTGCGACGGTGATCGAGGAGCTGCTCCACCGCGAGCAGGGGTGCGGGCGCTGGAGCCAACCCACGGCGGAACGGTCGCGGGCCGCACCGCCGTGGGCATGGATCAGAAGGGCTTGGTCGGCAGGTACTTGCCGTCCAGGGTGATGACGGCGCGCTCGCCGCCCTCGGGGTCGGCGACCTTCCTCACGTCGAGCTTGAAGTTGATCGCGGAGATGATGCCGTCGCCGAACTGCTCGTGGACCAGGGCCTTGAGGGTGGTGCCGTAGACCTGGAGCATCTCGTGGAAGCGGTAGAGCGTCGGGTCGGTGGGGATGCCGCCGGGGATCGAACCGCGGGTGGGGATGGTCTGCAGGAGCATCGCCGCGTCCTCGTCGAGGCCCAGCAGCTCGGCGACCGCCTTGGCGGAACCCTCCGGAAGGGGGTGCTGGCCGAGCACGGCGGCGGTGGTGAAGGCGACCGACAGGCCTGCGGCGTCGGCGATCTGCTGCCAGGTGAGGTCCTTGCGCGTCTTGGCCTCGACCGCGGTGGCGGCCAGCGCCTGGCGGGCGGCGGGGTCGAACTGGGCGTGCACCATGGGTGGTTCCTTTACGGTGTGCCCCTTCACGCTTCGGGTGCGCGAAGTGGGCGGGTTCAGGGGGGCGGGGCGCCATCCGTTCTGAACGGGACTGGCTGGCAAGGGTGTTGAGGTCAGGCGGCGACCGGCGCGGTGGCGCCGACGGTCCGGAGTTCCTCGACGTGGCCGCTGGCGATGTCGAAGACCCAGCCGCGCATGGTGACCTTCTGCTCCGCCAGGGCGCGGGCGACGGACGGGTGGGTGGCCAGGTTCGCCAGCTGGGCCAGCACGTTCTGCCGTACCAGGGCCGGCACGTCCGCGGTGGTGGCGGTACGGGCCACCGAGGCCTCGGCGAGCCGCAGCCAGTCGGCGACCGCGGGTGCGCCGCTCAGGTCGTGGCCGTGGGCGAGGGCGGTCATCGCGCCGCACGCGGAGTGCCCGCAGACGACGATGTCCCGCACGCCCAGCGCGGCGACGGCGTACTCGACGCTCGCCGCGACGCCGTCGGCACCGGGGGTGTGAACGGGGACGAGGTTGCCGGCCGTACGGATGACGAACAGCTCGCCGGGCTCGCACCCGGTGATCAGCTCGGGGACGACGCGGGCGTCGGAGCAGCCGATGAACAGCGTGCGGGGGGTGTGGTGGGTGGCCAGATGGGCGAAGAGCTCCTTCCTGGCCGGGAAGACGTCCTGCTGGAAACGCGCGACGCCCTTGGCGAGGTCATGCACGGGGTCACTCCCTTTCGTGGCGGCCCGGCCCGTGGGGCCTGGCGAGATCCACTGTGCATGACCTGCATCCATAGCGTCCAAGACGTGTCATCCATAGTTGTCATTGATCTCATCTATAGTTGTCGTCATGGCCTCCCCGGAACTGCGTCACCTGCGCTACCTGCTCGCCGTCGCCGAGCACGGCAACTTCACCCGCGCGGCCGAGGAGCTGCGCATCTCCCAGCCCACGCTGTCCCAGCAGGTCAAGCAGCTCGAACGGACCCTCGGCGTCCAGCTGCTGGACCGCACCGGCCGCACCGTGCGCCTCACCGACGCCGGCGAGGCGTACGCCCGCCACGCGCGCAGCGCGCTGCGCGACCTGGCCGCCGCCGAGCGGGCCGTCCACGACGTACAGGACCTCTCGCGCGGGCAACTGCGGCTGGCGGTCACCCCCACGTTCACGGCGTACCTCGTGGGACCGCTCACCGCCGAACTCCACGCCCGCCACCCCGGCATCACCCTGACCGTGCGGGAGACGACCCAGGAGCGCATCGAAACCGGCCTGCTGGCCGACGAGTTCGAGCTCGGCATCGCCTTCCGGGGCCCCCACCTGCCCGGTATCACCGCCAGTGCCCTGTTCGCGGAGGCGCTCACGCTGGTCACCGGCCCCCACCACACCGCCGCCGAGCGTGCCGACCTCGCCGGCCCGCTGCCGGTGCGAGAACTCGCCGATTGTCAACTGGCCCTTCTCAGTGTCGACTTCGCCACCCGCGGTCATATCGACGCCTATCTCGAACAGTACGGCGTCAGCCCGCGTATCGCTGTCGAGGCCAACTCCATCCAGGCCCTCACCGAGGTGGTCCAGCGCACGCCGCTCGCCACCGTCCTGCCGGACGCCGTCACCCACGACCACCCGCGCCTCACCCCCGTCCCGCTCGACCCCGCCCTTCCCACCCGGGTCGTCACGCTCCTGCGGCGGGCCGACGCGTACGAAAGCGCCGCCGCGCGTGCGTTCACCCGCCTCACCTGCGACCTGGTGCGCACCCGCGGATATCCGCCCGCCACCTGAACGCGCGGGCGGTGGCGGGCCTTTTTCTCTTTTCTACTGACGCGAAATCATTTTTCTCATGAAGATCAGTGCGCCGGCCCGTGCGCCTTTGAATAACAATTCGCTCTCGAGGGCTTTCGGAATTTCCCCCCGGGTCCTACGCTGCGGCGCGTGTCGATATTCCGAAGACTCCGCACTTCCGGTCCGCGCGTGCGGACGGAACTCGATGACGTCCAACTCGGCCGCGTGCGGCGACAATTGAATTCCGTCGGGCGGCTGGGGCCGGACGACATCCAGGTCGACCAGGTCGAGCGGCTGCTCCAGGAGGCCGGTACCGACTGGGACCGTCGCGGGCACCGCTTCGCCGTGCTCGCCGAGGCCGCCGCGCCGTCGACGTTCGCCCGGTCCTGGCGTAGGCGCCGCCCGCGCAGCGCGGACCCGCTGGTCTTCGAAGCGTGGGTCGAGCTGGTCCGCGGCCGGCAGGCCGGGGGCATGGCGGACGCCTGGGCGGCCGCCGAGTGTTGCTACCACGCCGCCGACGCCGTTCCCGCCGATCCGGCGCCCTGGGTGGTGCTGCTCGGGATCCTGCGCCTGATGCGGGCCGAGTCGCGCGAGCTGTTCGCCGTCTGGGCCGAGGTGACCGCGCGCGACTCCTGGAACCGCGAGGCCTGCCTGCAGATGCTGCGCTACCTGTCGCCGGAGGAGTGCGGCTCGCGCAGTAGTCAGCTGGACTTCGTGGACACGCTCCGCGCCTCGGTGCCGCCGGCCGCACCGGTCGTGGGCGTCGAGCTGATCGCTCTGGTCGACGAGTACGCCCGCACGACGGCGAAGGGCGGCGTCGAGGCGCTGATGGCCCGCCGCCAGTGGACGCACATCCGGGCCGCCGGCGCGCTGGACACCGCACTGGCCACCTGGCCCCGCGAGGGCCGCCTGCGCCACGCGGCGGCCCTGGCCGACCTCAACCTCCTCGCCTACGCCCTGGTCCAGGCCGGTCGCGTGCGCGAGGCCGGTGACACCTTCCGCCGGATCGGCGACACCGTCACCGCCTGGCCGTGGTCGCTCGACGGCGACCCGCTCCAGCAGTTCGTGTACTGGCAGTCCAAGGCCCTGGCCTGAGGCGTAGCCGAAGGCCCCCAGGGCGTGGCGCCGGCCTTGAGCCGCTGTGGCGCGCCCCCTGGACCGGCGCGGATGTCGATCACGCCGTCCCGGCGTCGTCGCGGCTTCCGGGCGCCACACGGATCCCCGCAGGGGTTCCCGGGTGCCGGCGCCCGGGAACCCCTGCGGGGAAGGAGACCGCGGAACTTGACCGCGGAAGGAGACGGTGATGGCCGGACCGGTGCGGACGGGTTTGCTCACCGCCGGTCTGGTGACCGTGCCCGTGGCCCTCTACACGGCGACCGAGGACCACTCGGTTCACTTCCACCAGCTTCGGTGCGGCACCTCTGACCGGGTCCGCAACAAGCGGGTGGACGCGCGGACAGGCCTCAACCGTCGCGTCAGAGATCGGTAGCGGAGATCACCTCACGGACAGTGACCAGGCAGGGGTCGCAGTACCGGTCCGGCAGCGCAGGGCCGGTACCGCTGTCGGTCGGAACCACCCGCTGCGAGGGTTCGAGGGCGCGACCGCACAGCGACGCCGTGGCGTTGTCCTTGGCCACCACGTGCCACACCAGTCCGGGCGGTGACACCGCCAGGTCGTGCTCAGCCCACATCTCGTACACGGCGACCTCCGGGTCTCGGGGCTAGGTCACCCCATGCAACCCCGCGACAGCACGGCCGGCCACGTGAGGAGGCCCGGACGAGCATGGTGAAGGAGTCCGTCGCCGACCTGGAAGAAGCCGGTTGCCTCACCCGTGAGCGCCCGGGGGCGGGTCAGTCGCTACCACGTGATCGCGGGCAAGCAACTGCGCCATCCGGCTGACGCCGGCCCGACCCTCGCGGGGGCGGCGAGGTCGGCAGGTGGCCGGCGGCCTCGTGGTGTTCGGCGTCGCGCAGCTCGTCCAGGTGCGCGCCCTCGATTCTTCATCCCCCGGTTCTGCCAGTGGTGCGCCGGAGGCGACGGACGGGCGCCCCGCACCAGTGCGTGTCCGGGTCGGGAGGATCCGCACTCGGACGGCGGACCCCGGGCAACGGCGACCGCGATCGCGCAGCGTGGCGTCCCGGCGCGCCGGTCGGCCGCGGCTAGGGTCGCTCCCGGCGCGCGAAGCCGCGTACTCCGTGGCGGACGACGGGCCCGGGGGTGCGTCATCGGCTTCGCTGCGGAGGTTTCATGAGTGCGTCTGACACCGCGCCGTCGCGCGTACAGGTCCGCGTCCGGCGTGGCGGGATGCTGCTGCGCTGGCTGTTCACCACGGACCACAAGGTGATCGGAAACCTCTACCTGGCGACGGCTTTCGGGTTCTTCCTGGTCGGCGGCCTCATGGCGCTGCTGATGCGGACACAGCTGATGGGCCCCGACACCGGGTTCCTGTCGAATCAGCAGTACAATCAGATGTTCACCATGCACGGCACGATCATGCTGCTGCTGTTCGCCACCCCGACCTTCGCCGGCTTCGCCAACGCGATCATGCCGCTGCAGATCGGTGCACCCGACGTGGCCTTCCCCCGGCTGAACGCCTTCACCTACTGGGCCTTCCTGCTGGGCGGGCTGATCGTGCTGAGCGGCTTCCTCACCGCGTACGGGGCTCCCGCCTTCGGCTGGTTCGCCTACGCGCCGCTGAACGGGGCGGCGCACTCGCCGGGGACGGGCCCGGACCTGTGGGCGCTCGGACTGGTGGTGGCCGGTCTCGGGACGATCCTGGGCTCGGTCAACTTCATCACCACGATCACCTGCCTGCGGGCGCCGGGCATGACCCTGTTCCGGATGCCGATCTTCACCTGGAACGTGCTGTTCACGTCGATCATGGTGCTGCTGGCCTTCCCCGTGCTCACCGCCGCCCTGCTGCTGCTGGAGGCGGACCGCAAGTTCGGCGCGCACGCCTTCGATCCGGCGAACGGCGGGGCGCTGCTCTGGCAGCACCTGTTCTGGTTCTTCGGCCACCCGGAGGTGTACATCGTCGCGGTGCCGTTCTTCGGCATCGTCAGCGAGATCCTCCCGGTCTTCAGCCGCAAGCCGCTGTTCGGCTACTACGGGATGATCGGTGCGACCATCGCCATCACCTCCCTGTCGATGTCGGTGTGGGCCCACCACATGTTCGCCACCGGGCAGGTGCTGCTGCCGTTCTTCTCGATGATGTCCTTCCTGATCGCGGTGCCCACCGGGGTGAAGTTCTTCAACTGGATCGGGACGATGTGGCAGGGCTCGCTGTCCTTCGAGACCCCGATGCTGTGGTCGATCGGGTTCCTGGTGACCTTCCTGTTCGGCGGCCTGAGCGGGGTGCTGCTGGCCGCGCCGCCGGTGGACTTCCACGTCACCGACAGCTACTTCGTGGTGGCCCACCTCCACTACGTCCTGTTCGGGACGGTCGTGTTCGCGACCTTCGCGGGCTTCTACTTCTGGTGGCCGAAGCTGACCGGGAAGATGCTCGACGAGCGGTTGGGGAAGGTGCACTTCTGGATCCTCTTCACGGGGTTCCAGACCACCTTCCTGGTGATGCACTGGCTGGGCGCCCAGGGGATGCCGCGCCGCTACGCGACGTACCTGGACGTGGACGGCTTCACCACCCTCAACGTGGTCGCCTCGATCGGCGCGTTCCTGCTCGGGATCTCCAACCTGCCGTTCTTCTACAACGTCTGGACGACCACCCGGCACGGTGCCCGGATCACCCAGGACGACCCGTGGGGCTGGGGCCGGTCACTCGAATGGGCCACCTCCAGTCCTCCGCCGCACCACAACTTCCACGCGCTGCCCCGGATCCGCTCCGAGTCCCCGGCGTTCGACCTGCACCACCCTGAGGTCCCGACGGAGGCGGAGTCGGGAGGCGGAGCCGACCTGCCGTACGACCGCCGGGACGGACGGGGGAAAGGGCGATGAAGGCCGAGGGATGGCTGTTCGCCGTCATGACGGCGTTCTTCGCGGTGACCGGACTCATCTACGGGTTCTGGGCCCGCGAACCGGCTGGCAAGGCGATCCTGACCGTGGCCTTCCTGATGTCGGGACTGGTCGCGCTGTTCTGGTTCATCCAGCACCAGCGGCGCGGCGGCGGCCGGGCCCAGGACCGCAAGGACGCCGAGATCGCGCAGACCGCCGGCCCGGTGGGCTTCTTCCCGGCCCGCAGCGGCTATCCCGTGCTCACGGCGGCGGGCCTGGCGGTCTTCGCGCTCGGACTGGTCTTCGCCCGGTGGCTGATCGTCTTCGGCGCACTGGTGCTCGCACTCGCCGTGTTCGGCTTCATCTTCCAGTACCGGGACCACGACGACGGCGGGGCCTGACCCTCCGGAGCAGCCGGCCCAGCCGGCCCAGCCGGCCGGGCCGGGGGGCCGCGGGCGCCGTCGCGGGCTGAGGGTGGGCCGGGGCGGTGAGGACGGCCTCGACGAGGCCCTCCTCCTGCTCCAGGGTGGGCAGGGCGACCCGGTCGCCGTAGTACCAGGAGCCGAGCGCGGCCCGCACCCGCTCCGTTCGCGGCGCACCCGCCGACGGCTGCGGCGGCAGCGGCGCGTCGCGCACCAGCATCGCGTAGCGCTCGGCCGCCGGCACCGGTCGGCGGTTCCCGCTGAAACCACCGTCGATCGACTGGTCGATCCGGCCGGTCTCGTCCCCTTCCAGCAGCCGGGCGCGGTCCCTGGCCTGCAGGGCGAGGCAGAGCCGCCGGGTGAGCACGAAGGAGAACGGCGGCATCAGGATCAGCGCCGCCCGCAGCACCCAGGTGAGGGCGTTGACCGAGACGCCGAAGGTGTACGCGATCACGTCGTTGCCGCCGGCGATCAGCAGCACCGCGTAGAAGGCGATCCCGGCGACCCCCAGCGCCGTGCGGGCCGGCTTGTCGCGCGGCCGGTCGCACAGGTGGTGCTCCCCATCGCCCGGGGTGATCCACCGCTCGACGAAGGGGTAGACGAACAGCGCCCCGAACAGCAGACCGGGCACCACCAGGGCGGGAAGGAACGCGCTCCACGACACCGTGTGCCCCAGCACCCCGGTCTCCGCGGCGGGCATCAGCCGGAGTGCCCCCTCGATGAACCCGATGTACCAGTCGGGCTGCGCGCCCGCCCCGGCGATGTCGGGCCGGTAGGCGCTGTACCGCCAGATCGGGTTGATCTCCGCGAGCAGGGCGGACAGGGCCAGCACACCGGCCACCGTGAACGCCAGGCCGATCGTGCGGGCCAGGAACTGCGGGAAGAAGGGCAGCCCCACCACGTTCCGGTTGGTCCGGCCCGGCGCCGCCCACTGGGTGTGCTTCAGCACGACCACCAGGGTCAGGTGCGCCCCGATCAGCGCCAGCAGCAGGCCGGGCACCAGGAGGATGTGCATGGAGAAGAGCCGCGGAATGATCGCGTGCCCGGGGAACTCACCGCCGAAGGCGAAGAAGCTGAGGTAGGTGCCGATGACCGGCACGGAGAGCAGGACGCCTGCGGCGATCTTGAGCCCGGTGCCCGACAGGGTGTCGTCCGGCAGCGAGTAGCCGGAGAACCCCTCCAGCAGCGCGAGGTTGAACAGCGTCACCCCGATCACCCAGTTCAGCTCGCGCGGGCGGCGGAACGCGCCGGTGAAGAACACCCGCAGCAGGTGCACGCAGATCGCGGCGACGAACAGCAGCGCGGCCCAGTGGTGGATCTGGCGGACCAGCAGGCCACCGCGCACCTCGAAGCTGATGCGCAGGGTCGAGGCGTAGGCCTCGGACATCCGGACGCCGTGCAGCGGCAGATAGGAGCCGTCGTAGGTGATCTCGCCCATGCTCGGGGTGAAGAAGAAGGTGAGGAAGACCCCGGTCAGCAGCAGGACGACGAAGCTGTACAGCGCCAGTTCGCTCAGCAGGAACGACCAGTGGTCGGGGAACACCTTGCGCAGCAGTTCCCTGCCCGCCTCCATGAGCGGGAGCCGCCGGTCGACGACCCGTGCGGCGCGCTCACCGGCCGACGGTTCGGGCGTACTCGTCCGCACCCAGGAGCTGCGGTCCGGCACGCGGTCCGCAGACCTGTCGTAACCCTGATTGCCGTCCATATCGGGCAACCTAGTGCGAAACGCCCCCGCGGGAGCGCAGGTCGAGGCGACCCCCTTTCCGTGCGACGCCGGAGCACCCCATCGGAGCAACGCCCACGGGCAGCACCGCGGGGTCCGCGAGGGAGGCCGCGGTGTCAGAAGAGCTGACCCGGCTCACCTGTTCCTTCCGTTGACCCGCGGGTGCGGCTCAACGGTCGACCGGCAGGCCGCGCGGCTGCTTGATCGGCTTCATGATGATCTGCGAGTTGACGGCGGTGGCCCCGGTGAGGGTGGTGAGCCGGTCGGTCCAGAGCTTCTCGTAGGCCGCGAGGTCGGCGACCGCGACGCGCAGCAGGCAGCCGGGGCTGCCCATCAGCCGGTAGGCCTCGACGACGTCCGGGATCTCCAACAGCTCGGCCTCGAAGGCCGCGACCGAGCGGGTGTCGCGTTCGACCGAGACGAGCACCTCGAAGCCGCGGCCGACCGCGTTCGGGTTGACGACCGCGCGGTAGCCCTCGATCACCCCGTCCTGTTCGAGCTGACGCACGCGTCGCATGCACGGGGAGGAGGTGAGACCGACCCGCTGGGCGAGCTGCTGGATGGTCAGTCGGCCGTCCATCTGGAGCTCGCGCAATATTGCCCTGTCGATGTGGTCCATGGCGCGATTATCCACCACATCCTGGGCCGTATCGGGCCTGAATCAGCAAACCTATTGCGGACGATTCGGCCTAATCTTGCGTATGCGATGGCCGCTCGGTCCGCGCCCGGAGAGGCGGCCCGCGCCCGAAAGCCGCCGTGGCCACCGAGCCTCCAACCCCAGGAACGGAACCCCATGCAGCCTGCCCCCAGCAGCCCCACCGCGCCCGTCGGCACCGGCGCCGACGTCGATGCCGATGCCGGGCCCGAGGTCCGTACCGAACACGACCTGCTGGGCGAGCGGAACGTCCCGGCCTCCGCGTACTACGGGGTCCACACGCTGCGGGCGGTGGAGAACTTCCCCATCACCGGCACCCCCGTCTCCGCCTACCCGTCGCTGGTGACCGCGCTGGCCTGCGTCAAGCAGGCCGCCACGCTGGCCAACCGGGACCTGGTCCTGCTGGAGAACCGCAAGGCCGAGGCGATCGCCCAGGCCTGCGAGGAGATCCGCGGCGGGCGGTTCCACGACCAGTTCGTCGTCGACGTGATCCAGGGCGGCGCGGGCACCTCGACCAACATGAACGCCAACGAGGTCGTGGCCAACCGCGCGCTGGAGATCCTCGGCCACGCCAAGGGCGAGTACCGCTTCCTGCACCCGCTGGAGGACGTCAACTCCGGCCAGAGCACCAACGACGTCTACCCGACCGCGGTCAAGATCGCCCTGCACTTCGCCGCCCGCGAACTGCTCGACACCATGGCCGAGTTGCGGGACGCCTTCGCCGCCAAGGCGGAGGAGTTCGCGGACGTCCTCAAAATGGGCCGCACCCAGCTCCAGGACGCCGTACCCATGACGCTCGGTCAGGAGTTCGCCGCCTTCGCGGTCATGCTGGAGGAGGACCGCGGTCGACTGGCCGAGGCCTGCGAGCTGATTCGTGAGATCAACCTCGGTGGCACCGCCATCGGCACCGGTCTCAACGCCCACCCCGCGTACGCGGCCACCGCCTGCGCCCACCTCGGCGCCATCACCGGCATCCCCGTGGTCGTCGCCGGAGACCTGGTCGAGGCGACCCAGGACGCCGGCGCGTTCGTCCAGCTGTCCGGCGTGCTCAAGCGGATCGCCGTGAAGCTCTCCAAGACCTGCAACGACCTGCGGCTGCTCTCCTCCGGCCCGCGCACCGGCCTCGGTGAGATCAACCTCTGTGCGGTACAGGCGGGTTCGAGCATCATGCCGGGGAAGGTCAACCCGGTGATCCCCGAGGTGGTCAACCAGATCGCGTTCGAGGTGATCGGCAACGACCTGACCGTCACCTTCGCCGCCGAGGCCGGCCAGCTCCAGCTCAACGCCTTCGAACCGGTCATCGCGCACAGCCTGCTGAAGAGCCTCACCCACCTGCGGGCCGGCTGCCGGACCCTCGCCGAGCGCTGCGTGGCCGGCATCACCGCCAACCGCGACCACCTCGCCCACCTGGTCGGGCACTCGATCGGCCTGGTCACCGCCCTCAACCCGCACATCGGCTACGAGAACGCCACCGCCATCGCCCAGGAGGCACTGACCACCGGCGTCTCCGTCCATGACCTGGTACTGCGCCGGGGCCTGCTCACCGAGACGGAACTCGGCGAGATCCTCCACCCGGACAACCTCGCACGCCCGCACGCCCGCGCCGCCGCCCACTGACGGCGTGCCTGACGCGCCCGACGGACCGCCTCCGCCGGTGGCGTGCAAGGGGGCGAGGCGGACTGACGTGCCGTCAGGTTGACTTGGGCAAAGCCCAGGTGGCGTCGCCTCGGCCCGCGCCGCCCACGAAGGCCCTCGGCACCCCTGACTCGAACGACCGGAACGTCTTCTGGGGTCTTCCTCGGGGCCCAGCGGGGTCGGGGGCGGCCGGGCCGGACCGCATCGGTCGGCTCACCCGTCCGGCGCAGCACAGCGCGCGGGGCGGGCGGGGTGCTGCGATCTTCGGAGGGCACCCGGCCCGCGCCCGTCCGCCGGGTCCCGTCGTCCCGAGACCGTGGAGGCCCGGATGTGGCAGGCACCCCCCGCCCCCGTCAGCCGCGAGTGGCTCCCGGTGCTGGACATGCCGGCGCCCGGCCCGCAGAACCGCTGGACGGTGCTGCTGCGCGCCCTGCTGCTGATCCCCCAGTTCGTGGTGGTGTGGGTGCTGTCGGTGGTGGCGTTCTTCGTCACCGTCATCGGCTGGTTCGGCGCGTTGGTGCTCGGTCGGCTGCCCGGCTTCGTCGCGGACTACCTGATCGCGTTCGTCCCGTACGAGACCCGTGTCACCGCGTACCTGATGCTCACCGTGGACCGCTACCCGCCGTTCCGGTTCCGGACCCCCGACTACCCGGTGCAGGTCGGGTTGCGGCCTGGTGAGCTGAACCGGCTCGCCGTCCTGTTCCGCATCATCCTCGTCGTCCCGGCCTCGATCGTGCAGGGCCTGGTGTACGCCGGGTGGTGGATGGTGTCGTTCATCATCTGGCTCGTGGTGCTGGTCCTCGGCCGGATGCCGCGGCCGCTGTACGAGGCGACGGCCGCGATCCTGCGCTACCGGATGCGCTACGCCGCCTACCTGGTGATGCTCGCCTCCGCCTACCCCAAGCGCCTCTTCGGCGAGGAGCCGGGCAGCGAGCCGGACGGCCCGGTGTCGGCCACCCGCCCGCTGGTCCTGAGCGGCGCCGGGCGCGGCCTGCTCGTCGGCTTCATCCTTCTCGGCCTGGCCTCCTGGACGACGAGCTCGATCACCGCCTCGGTGAACTCGGACAACGACAACGACGACGGCACCAACCCGACCCAGCACGTCATCGCGCCCCTCGTGCCGGGCCCCGCCGACCGCGTTCCTCAGGGCCTGTTCCCGTCCAGATGAGCAGCCAGGTGCTGACCAGCAGCACCCGGGCGGTTGCCGGTTGCGCTCGACTGGCGGGCCGGAGGAGACCGGCGGGCCCCGCTGTCCCGGGTCAGGGGCGGCGGGGGACAGAGGAGGCCTCACCGGCCTCCTCCGAGGTGTGCACGATCCGGTCGCAGACGTGGCACACGGCCGGGCCGCCCTGTTGCCACCAGCGGCAGGTCGGGCGAACGGCGCACGGAGGCGGCGGGCCGCCCGCGTCGTCCGCGCCGATCTCCTGCGCGGCGACGGCCAGCGCGTCGCCGAGCGTGCACCGGTCCGCTTCCCACTGACCGCAGGCCGACCCGACACAGGGGCCGGCGAAGCGGAACCGCGCCTCGGGCGGACGCAGGCCGGGAGCGGAGGCCCGGGCCGCGAACTCGGCGTCCACCGTCAGCGGGCGGCGCAGCGCGGCGACGGTCCCGTCCGGCCGGACGATGCCGAGCAGCAGGTGGCCCGGAGCGCAGAGGCTGCTCGGGCACGTCGCCCCGGTCCTGGCCGCACCGGTTCCGGCGTCGTCCACTACTCCTCCGGCGCCATGGCGATCCCGATCGGACCCGGCCGCTGGATCACCGCGTCCACCGCGTCCACCGGGTCGTGGGGAGAGCGGTGCTCGCCGAACGGCACCTCAACAAGCGGGGGCGCGAGATCGAGCTCCGCGACCTCGTCGAGGACGGCCCGTCGCACCGAGTCCCCGATCCTCTCCATCACTCCGTCGGGCAGGTCGCCCTGGACAGTGACACGCAGTCCTTCTCTGGTCATGGCCCTTCCTTCTCGCCTTCTCTCGGGACAGTCGGCCGGTCACTGGCGGCGCCGGCTCATGGACGACGCTGTCACCGGCGCCCCGGCCGGGCGAGCGGTGCTGGCCGATTGGAGTGAGGCGGTTCGTGCCGGGCCCTGCCTGGCCGTTTAGGGCGTACCTCGGCGCATCGCCCCCCGCCTACCGGGCCTCCATCCACGGCGAATGACCGGCGGCCGCCACCTCGACGACAACGAGTGGCCGCCATCGCCCCGCTCAAGACCACCGTCTCCCCGGTCAAGGCCACCTTCGACGGCAATGCCAACGTCCGCACCGGCTTGGTCGTCACCGGCAAGGCCGGTCTACGGCGGGCTGGACTGTGAACGGGCCGTCATGGCGCGCATCGCCATCCTCGGTACCCCGCTGCTGGAGAAGGACCCGCACCGGACGAGGCACCGACGCATCCGGCATCCGACCGGTGCCGACGGGCACTGCGGTCGAGTGGCGACCTCCCAGGGGCGGTGGGTGAACGGTCGCGCGGCCCTCGTCCGCCCCCCAATCGCACCCGTGGAGATGACGAAGATGCCTGATGACGCGCCCGTCACCCCCGTGCTGGAGAAGGCCGCGGCGGACTTCGCCGCCGCGACCGCGAAGCCGCCGTACCTGTTCGACCTCGCGCCCATCGAGGGGCGCAAGACGGTCGACGAGGTCCAGTCGAGCGAGATCTTCAAGCCGCCGGTGGGGGACCTCCACAGCGTCCAGGACGGGCCGCCCGACGCGCCCACGGTGGTGCTCCTGTACGGCCTCGGCGGTTCGACGGAGTGGTGGGCCCCGGTCCTACCGGCGCTGCGGGACCTGCAGGTGGTGCGGGTGGACCTGCTCGGGCACGGCAGATCGGCCCAACCGGCGGCCCACGGGCCCAGGAATCTCCTGGGCCCGTACGCTCTTGGGGGTTCCCAGCAGCGGTCGGACGATCAGCGCACCGGCAGCGCCAGGTCGGCCGGGTCGGCCGGGGTCGAGCCGAAGGTCACCCGGGAGCCGAGCGGAGTCTCCCCGCCGTACAGGGCGTCCCGGGTGCCCAGCACAAGTGCCAGGCGGTGGCCCGCCGGCAGGTCGTAGGCCGTGGCGAAGAGCGGGACGTCCAGTGGGAACGGCTGTTCGGGCGTCCGCCCGGACCAGCTCTGCGGCGCGTGCGAGATCAGCCGGCCGACGCCGAGCGCATCCACGTCGTACAGGTAGGCGACGACCGTGCCCTGCGGGGCCGTCGCGGTGACCGTCGTGTGCACCCGGGCGACGCCGCGCAGCGACAGGCCCTGCGGGTAGGGCTGCGACTGCCGGACGACGGCGGCGGAGCGGGCCAGCAGTGGGACGACCACGGTCGGTGGCCGGTGCACCACTTGGTCGACCATCCCGGACAGCAGGGCGACCCCGCCGCTCGCGCCGGAGGGGGTGCCGCCGAGCACCGTGGTCCGCCAGTTCGCGGAGGCCGGATCGCCTGGGGTGCCGGCCCCGAGGGTTTCGGAGCCGACCGTGAGGTGCTCGGTGCGGGAGCTGACGGACCGCCAGTCGGCGTGACTCTCGGGCGCGCCGGAGGGCCGGACCTCCAGGTGGACCGGCTGCGTTCGGGTGTCCGCGGCCGGGGCTCCCTTGACGTACTGGTCGAGCCACGAGCGCGCGCTGTTCCAGGTGGCGTTGTCCAGTCCGAGCAGTCCGGTGAACTCCTGGCTCGCGTGGTCGCCCGGGCGCAGTTCGAGGCGCTTGGGCACGGTCAGCCGCTGGTAGAAGTCGGTGACCTGGCTGGGGTTGAAGAAGCTGTCGCCCCAGGCGTTGGCCATCAGGACGGCGGTACCGTTCGCGTTGATCCGGTCCAGATAGCGAGCCGGGGAGCGGGTGTCCGCCCAGCCGATGACCTCGGGCAGGTCGCGGTCGGCGAAGAGGTCGTCCAGTACCCGTGCGAACTCGGGGCTCTTGCGGCCGGTCGGGGCCTGGATGCCGGCGAGCACGGCCGCCGCCTGCAGGTGCCGGGTCTGCCCGCTGTAGAGCGAGTCGGTGAGGTCGGCCCAGCCGCTGAGCGAGGCGACGGCCTTGATCCGCGGATCGAAGGCGGCGCCGAGCAGGGTCAGACCGCCGCCCAGCGAGAGCCCCACCATGCCGACCCGGTCCGGGTCGGCCGGGGTGTGTGCGAGCGCCCAGTCGATCACCGTGGAGATGTCCGCGACGTCCTTGGGCCCGGCGACGTCGACCTCCCCGCCGGAGCCCCAGAAGCCCCGCACCGTGTAGGTGACGACGACGTACCCGTCGGCGGCGAGCGTACGGCCCTGGGCGACGTACTCCAGGTCGTTCTGCCCCCAGCTGGCCGGCTGCACCAGCAACGGGTAGCGCCCCTGCGGATCGGCCCCCGGCGTCCCGGGGGCCGGAGTGAACACGTCGGCCTTGAGGACGACGCCGTCCTTCACCGGGACGTCGGCCAGGTGGAACGACCCGACACCCACCGCGGCCGCGGGCGGCGAGTCCGCGACGGCGGGCTGTGCGACGGCGGCCCCGCCGAGGGCGAGCGTCGCCGCGAGGACGGCACTCGCGGTCCGGCGTCCACGGCTGGGGGTGGGTCGTTCCATCACGTGCTCCATCTGTGCTCGAACCGATCGACAGCCGGAGCGTAACGATCTGACGAAGCCTCAGGGGAGGCGGTGATCAGCCAAATTACCAGCCAGTAACGCCAGCGGCTCCCGAACGGCTGGAGCACCACGGCAGGTGCGCCGGACCACTGCCTCGGACAGGCAGCGGCCGTCGACCTCCGCTCGCCCTGCTTCCGTGCCCGCAGGACGAGGCGGGCGTCGCGACCCTGGTGTGGGAGCGCAGGCGCCCGCTGCACCCGGCCCGGTTCCACGAGGCGCTCGACCTGGTCGTTCCTGCCGCCCAGCGCAGCCGAGGGCGGTTCTGGCTCGCCAACCGGCCGGATCTGCTGCTCGGGTGGGACGCGGCGGGGGCGAGCCTGGTTCCGACACCCCGTGATGACGCAGGTGACAGCAGGAAGGGTGGTGAGCGGGGCCGCGGGCTCACGCGCATTCGTCGACCGCGTACCCCGGCGCGCGATGGCCGGCGGGGGCTGGGGCGACGTTTGCCCCGCGGCGCGGGGAGTCGCCGGGACGTGCGGCCGGTGCGGGGCGTCCCGCACCGGCCGTGACCTGTTCACACGGAGGCATCCGAACCGCGGCCTCGACGGCCGAGCACGAAGCCCGCCACCGCGCCGGCGATACCGACCACGATGCCCGCGACGCCGAGCGCGCGGGCCGTCGAGTCGGAGCTGTCCGACTTCGCCGTGGCGGCGGCGGACTGCGCGGTCGGGTCGGTCCTGGCGCTCGCGGTGGCGCCGGGGGCCGCGCCGGCGGACGTCGCCGTCATCCGCACCCTCACCACCGCCACGAACGACGGCCCGGTCAAGGTCTCCATCACCTACTACCACCACGCCACTGGAATTCCGGCGGAGTGACGGTCACCGTCGACGCGCAGCGGCCGGGGGTCGTGGATCAGGCGGCCGAGCAGGCCGCTTGCCTATGCGGAGTCGATGATCGGGGGGCCTTCCGGGAGGATGATCCGGCCGCTGATCCCGGTGGGCCGGATGCGCATCCAGGTGTCCCGGGCGCCGCCCGCCCAGGGGCCGGGGTCGGTGTGCTGCTCGAACCAGCTAACTGCCTCCTCGTCGGAGACGACCGAGACGGTGCCGTTCACCAGCACGCTCCAGCCGGTGGCGAACACCTCGTCCAACTGGTCGACCTCGAAGGCGACTTCGGTGCCGGCGGCCCGGGCCAGGGTGCCGTCCTCGGCGGTGCGGTACAGGATGGTGGCGTCCAGCACCCGGTAGTTGACGGGCAGCGCCACCAGCCCGCGCGGTGCCGTCAGGATCACCCGGCCGACGCCGCC